>JACPTT010000048.1 GCA_016192645.1 Candidatus Levyibacteriota bacterium
AAGATATGGAAAAAGCGGAAGATTGGTAAAAAAGATATCGCCATAAAGCATCTCTCCCTGCGTTAGTTTGTAGGCGGTATACCAGTAGATATTGGTGTCTGAGATTTTTATTGAGAGGTTAGAAATTTTGAGAATTAAAAACAGGAGAAGTAACCCAATAACTGGCAGGTATTTTCTCATTTTTTGATTCGCAACAAAAACCACCTGAGCAAATCGGCAAGCTTAAAGGCTTGATACAGAAGAGGATTAATGACTAAATCATAACTCCCTATAAATTCAACAAGTTTTCCGCCATAGCCTTCTTTAAAGCGGTGAAAACCGTACCATGGATCGTTTTTGTCAGGATTTGGTCCAAGGGCTCCCCACATATCAAGCTTTTTCAAGCCCAATCTTTTGCCAAATTTTATTGCTTCCCACATCATAAGGTTTGACGCCATAACCTCTTTATATTCATTACTCGATGCACCGTAAGGATAATAAAGCGTGTCTTTATAAACAAAAAGAATCCAAGCAACAAGAGTTAGTCCCTGGTTATTAGAGCCTAGAGGATGGTATTTAGCAAGTAGTAGATGGGCAGTTAGTTTGTTTTTATCTAACCTCTGACCTCTAAGCTCTGGTTTCTGGGGCTTGAGTGTTTCCCACATCAGCCGATGATAATTTTCGTCGTGGGCATAAAATCTTTGTCTCTTTGTGGTATCTGTCATAAGTCTTAAATATTGTTCAAACGCCTCATCTGAATTATCTTCAACTATCTCAACGCCGTGCTTTTGGGCAATTTTAATGTTGTAGCGGGTTTTTGGATGCATGTTTTTCAAAAGCTCCTCCTCGCTTTTTGTCAGATCTAGTTGAAAAGTGTAGCGAGTAAAGAGAGGGCGAACGGCTGGCCGCAAGCCTAAATCCGAAATCCGAAATCCGAAATCCGAAATTTTTTGTACGTTTGGTTCGAGTTGAATAAAGAGGCAGTTGTTTTCTTTTCCAATTTTTTTTAGTTCCTCAACCATTTCTTTGCTGGGTATTGGACCTTTCGGAAAGTAGCCGATTGTCCAAGGAAGATGGGGAATTTGGTGGATTGTTAATTGAAATCCCTTTCCTCGTATAACTTTTACGCCTGTTTTTTTTCTAAACTCTCCCCACTCAAATGTTTGAAGCGGATGATTGTTCATAAAAATTCAGGAACATCGGATTCCTCCTTGTTTAAAAAATTAAAATTTGTGCTTAAGGTATGTTCTGGTAGTTCCAAAATAAAACGCGAGACCATATTTGCTGTTCTTTGGCCAAAAAAGAGCCTTTTTCGGGCATAGGTTAAAAAAAGCTTTTCTTTTGCCCGGGTTATGCCTACATAGCAAAGCCGCCGTTCCTCCTCTAGTTCATGTCTATCCATCAACGACCTGCTATGAGGAAAAAGACCTTCTTCCATGCCGATCATAAAAACAACTGGAAATTCTAGCCCTTTTGCCGCATGCATGGTCATTAAAGTCACAGCGTTTTTCTTCTCCCCATTGCTTTTTGGATGGTCAGGAAGGTACTCTTGTTCAACTAAGGAAACATTCTCCAAAAAATCAATGATATTTGGAAATTCCAAGGCAACAGAGCGCATCTCTTTAATGTTTTCGAGCCTTTGTCTGTCTTCCTCGTCCTTCTCGTCGTAGAGAGAAAGATAGTCGACTGCATTTAGGACCTTGTCTAAGAGTTCGATCGTTGATAACTCCTTTGCACCTACTTCTTTTTGGAAGGCAAGAAACTTTTCAAATCTGCCCTTGCCTAATTTTTCTATTCTTTTGAAAGAGACCATATCTTTGGCATTCGCCAATAGCCGAAGATAGGAAAGAACATCTTTTATTTCTTTTCTTTCGTAAAACCTTGTTCCCCCAATAAGAACGTAGGGGATACCATTATGTAGGAAGACCTCCTCAATCACTCTTGATTGCGCATTAGTTCTATAAAGAATAGCAATGTCGCTATATCTAAAATTTCGAATTTCGTCCGCCGATTTGGCGGATCGAATTTGCTGAATGATGTATTCTGCCTCATCATGTTCGTTTCGCGCTTCATAAATAGTAACTGTTTCGCCTTTTGGGTTTTTGGTCCAAAGTTCAAGGATAGGATGGGTAGTGTTTTTTGAGATAATTGAATAGGCGGCATCAAGAATCATTTGAGTTGAGCGATAGTTTTGTGAGAGAGAGAAAGTTTTTGCGTTTTTAAAATCTTGTTTAAATTTTGTCAGATTGGTAAAGTCTGCGCCCCGCCAGCTGTAGATGCTTTGAGAAAAATCTCCCACAACGCAGATATTTTGTCTTGCTTTTGCCAAGAGTTTTGCCAGATAATACTGCGCATGGTTAGTGTCTTGATACTCGTCAACCAGAATATACCGAAACCGATTTTGATACTTTTCCAAAACTTCTGGATTTTTTTTAAAAAGTTCAATTGTTTTTAAAAGTAAATCATCAAAATCCAAAGCATCGTTTGAGGCCTGAATCTTTTGATAAAGAGGATAAATTTCTGCCACCACTTCTTGAAAATGTCCTCGGGCAAAGGACGGATACTCTTTTTCGTTAATCATTTCATTTTTTGCCTGGGAGATCGTGGTTAAAATGGAATGGGGTTTGTAATCTTTTGGGGAAAGGCTGAGCTTTTTCATCGCTTCTTTAACTGTATCTAAACTATCTTGTTCATCATAAATAGCAAATCTCGGAGAGATACCTATAGTCGCTGCTTCAATCCGCAGTATTTTTGCGCAGAGCGAATGAAAGGTTGAAACAACAGGTTTATGGGGTCTTTGGACAAGAAACCTTTGGATTCTTTCCTTCATTTCATTGGCGGCTTTGTTGGTGAAAGTGATGCAAAGTATGCTGGCCGGGTTGATCCCTTTTGCAATAAGATAAATAACCTTATAGGTAATAACTCGTGTTTTACCTGATCCGGCACCGGCGAGAATTACATTCGGACCCTGAGTATAGAGGACTGCTTTTTTTTGCTCGTCATTTAGTTCCTTGAGAAAATCTTTGTCCATAAAGTATAATTTAATTTAGGCATTGTAATTTTATCATATGAAGCATCTTTTCATTGTGGCGAATTGGAAATCAAATAAAACTGTCAAAGAAGTAGAAGACTGGATAAACGAACTTAAAGATGCCAATCTCGATGTTGTAAATAAAGAAATAATAATCTGCCCTTCATTTACGCTTCTTTCACACACGAAATCCTTAATTACCAATTATCAACTATCAATTACTCTTGGAGCTCAGAATATCTCTCCTTTTGATGAAGGTGAATACCTGCTTACGCCAATCTTTTGCATCCAAAATGAAGATACATTCATTCCGGAAGGAGTAAAGATCGTAGCTTACGAACCGGTTGAGGCAATCGGGACCGGCAATCCGGACACACCGGAAAATGCGGAGAAAGTCGCGCGAGTAATAAAAAATACTCATAAAGATGTTATGTATGTTTTATACGGTGGAAGCGTAACTTCCGCAAATATCTCAGGCTTTACAAAAATGCCAAGCATAGACGGGGCATTGGTAGGCGGAGCAAGCCTTGATGCTAAAGAATTTACAAAGATTATTCAGAATGCGTAAAAAACGAATTTTTATTATTGTGGCCATTGTCTTTCTGGTAGTTTTTGGAAGATTATTTTTTGAGGGCTTGAAACTATCTCCGGTTTTTTTCCAGTTTTTATTCAGCAGGGAAATAGAGTTAAAAAAAACAGATGAGAGAATGGGCGTTTTAATTTTGGGGGTTGGAGGAGAAAGACATGAAGGCCCGCTTTTAACTGACACTATTATTTACGCAAGCATTGATCCAGCGAAAAAAAAGATTGCTCTTCTTTCTTTGCCGAGAGATTTCTGGGTGCCGGATTTGAAAGCAAAAATAAATACGGCATATGCTTATGGGGAAGGGAAGAGAAAGGGAGGAGGGATTATTCTCTCAAAAGCAGTGGTTGAGAAGGTGCTTGCTCAACCCGTTGACTATGTGGTCAGAGTTGATTTTAAGGGTTTTGTCAAAGCAATAGACATGTTGGGAGGAATTGAGGTTGATGTCGAAAGAGAATTTGATGATTATGAGTATCCAGTTGCCGGAAAAGAGACGGACGCATGTGGATTTGAGGGAGAGGAATTTGAAAAGCGTGCTACTGCCTCGGCTGCGTTAGAAGCCTTTCCCTGTCGATATATGCACCTTCGTTTTGAGAAAGGCAGGCAGCCTATGGATGGGGAGACGGCGCTTCGTTTTGTTCGTTCTCGGCATGCAATAGGCGTTGAGGGAACAGATTTTGCCCGTTCAAAGCGGCAGGAAAAGGTAATAGAAGCAGTAAAAACTAAACTCTTTTCACTTGGCACATTTCTTAATCCATTTAAGTTAACAAGTCTTTATGATATTTTTCGAGACAGCATAGATACGGATATAAAGCAGAGTGAATATGATGATTTCATAAGGCTTTTCCAAAAGATAAAAGATGCGCAAATAAAAAGCATTGTTTTTTTCTTTACCTCCAAAGATTCGGAAGAATCAGCGCTTTTAATAAATCCGCCGACAAGCGATGAGTACGAAGGGCAGTGGGTTTTAATTCCAAAGGCAGGCAATGGTAATTTTTCAGAAGTTCAAAAATATGTCGAATGTGAGATGGAAAATGAAGATTGCAAGATAAACTCATCGCCCACTCCTTAACTCTTCTCCTGGGACGTTTGACCAAGCTTAGCTTGGTTTGACGTCCTCTAGAGGTTCTACAGGTTGGGAAGCTTATCTCACAAATTCCTCCGCCTGCAGTTGCTCCAGTATTTCTGCTTGTTTTCTAATCTTATCTTGACACAGCTTAGCAGCTATGGTGTAATGCACTAGCAGGAGGACACGTAGAAATGAAGGTAAGTATTACAGAATCCGAGATGGGATGTGATCAATGCTTTTCCGTTACCTGGTGTACTGAACCCCCCAATGATGAGGTTGATGAGTTCAAAAAGCTGATCAACGGGTGGTTCTTGGTTGGTATGCATGGGCTATTCGGCGGACATTTGCACTATCTTGATGACCCCAAAATGGATGGCATGGTTACGCGCTGGTCGGTGGATATGGGTTCTGCTGACTACGATGAGGCGGTGGAAGCTCTCAAGACAATCATCGAAGATTTCAATACGAGCGACGCAGTCGATGTGCCAGGGTGGGTAGAAATAGAGAGCCTCCAGATTGGCGAGGAGTAGTGGAGGGTGTGGCGTCCACGCAGGGGGAAGTCCACCCTCATCGCGCTAGCGGTAGTGGTGGCGCTGGTCGCGGCAGGTTGCATTCCTTAATTCTCTCTGACAACAAATTACGGCCAGCGCCTTTCACTATTGGAGCCGCCCCTTAATTTCCTCATTCTTGATCTATTGATTTAAATCATTAGAGCAGATATACTTGAAGTTAAAGTATGACTCAGGTTTCAAAGTATCCAATCTCTAAAGATGTGGCAGATAGAATTTTTGAAGTTTTTATTAAATCCTTAATTAAGATTAAAAACGATAAAGACGCAAAAGATTTAGCAGATGATTTATTTTCTCCCACTGAAAAAATAATGCTGGCAAAAAGATTGGCAATCGCTTTTCTTTTAATGAGGGGTTACCAGTATAGAGAGATAAGCAAGCTTATAAAGGTGAGTTTAACAACAATTGCTAACGTTAATTTGTCTTTAAATTATGGTAAGGGAGGGTATAAAAGAATTTTAGAAAGCATAGCTAAAGAAGAAAAGCTAGAAGAGTTCTTTGAAAATATTGCCGAGAAGCTTCTTTCTGTTCCTGCGAAATCTTTAAAAGGCGGTGGAGTATGGAGGTATCTTCATCAAGAGGTAAAACAGGCAAAGAGGAAAAGACAGAGGTCCCCCTTTTGATATCATGATTTAAATCATTAGAACAAATCTGATTAGTTAGTAAGTTTATAGATTCTTGTCTCATCAGCCTGAAAGACAACTTCACCTAGGCTTTCAAATTTTTGTTCATTAAGATTTGGATATTTTTGCCGCTCCAAATCGCCAATAAACACAAGTTCAATGTTGTATTTCTTGATAAGTTGTTTGGTAGTATTTAATTCTTTTGTCTCATACAAGGTTTTTATCTCTTCAATTCTTGGCGCCGGCACATCATAAGTTCCTCGCCAAAGCCATTCATGAACAGTCCAGCCCAAAACCGTGGGAAGTCCTGTA
>JACPTT010000012.1 GCA_016192645.1 Candidatus Levyibacteriota bacterium
TTCTTATGCGCTTTATTACATTCTTAAGAGAAATATCCGTAGCATATGCCGGAAAAACTCTTCTTATTGTAACTCATGGGGCGATGATACGAATTCTTCTTATCCACTTAGGAGTTGGATCTTATGATGATTTTATAGCAATTCCTAATACAGCATATATAAAACTTGCATCTGATGGCGTTGATTTTTTTTTTTAAGTGGGCAAAGGGGTCAAAAAAACCCCAAATGAACCAAGTATAAGAAGACAAGTATGAAAAAGGTCATTAGAAAGGAGACTCGTTATGAGTGCAGAAAGTAATGGGGGACGCAAGCCATCTCCTCATGGTTCCCTCCAAAGACCTGAAGGGTACATAGCTAATGTTTGGGTATTAGAGGGGGGTCCGTGGTACAGGCTTGAACTTCCTCACAACAGCCCTGCAGTCGATCCGTCTTCAACTTGCAGGGGCACAGTTAGTGTTAAAATCAGACCAGGACAAACAGGTATAGCAGCACCCCCTTGTCAAGATTGCGGATTACCGGTTGAGGTTGATCTAGCGACTCTACGGAATGAATTTAATATTACGTAGGTTTGCTGACATATCCCGGTGATTCGTCAATCTGACTTATAAAGCATCATGGCTGAAACCGTTGTATCTTCGAGGCTTCACGAGCAAGTTTGCTCGCAAATGCCCTTTTGGGCTCATTAGTCACTTAATTCCGAGGTAAACCCATAATGTTCTTGGCTTACTTATAAATCTATTTTTCCTCAAAAACCTCAATTTTTAACTTTTCTCCATCGTAATGAACTTTGAATGCTACAGGATTTTTGAGGTTATTTGTGATATACAGATTTTGCTGGGCGTTTGTGGCTTTTTGTCCCGGATAAAAATAAATCGAGGTTCCAAACTCCTTTGGAATTTCCGGAATTTCTCGAAAATCATGGCTTACGGGCGCTTGAACTTCTAAGCCTGCGTCTTTGGCAGGAACCCATCTTGGAAATTAAAATGAGCGTTTGTGGTTTTTGGAATTTTCCCCTCAAATTTTGGCAACACGTCCTCATGAAAGGCAAAGGTTTCGTTTGGCTTAAGAATGAACTCATAACTGAACGGTTTTCTAATTTCATCCCATTTAACATCCGAAGCCTTTTCAACTCTGCCGTCTAAATAGGCAAGATTTAAGAGAATATTGTCTTTAAACACTCCATTTACATACCGATCGAAATGGCGGTTTTCAAGCGAGATTTCACGGGAGGCAAGAGGCGCAGGGGGAACAGAAGAAGGCGAAAGAAAACCCAAAAGATTAAATCCGATAATAGATGTTGCGAAGGCAATAAATAAACCAAGTCCGAACATAGAAACGCAATTCTACCACACTATAGGATATAAATCAAGTTTGGGTTGACTTTTCCATCAGTATCTGCCTATGCTGTATATGAATGAAACGGAAGAGGACTCGCCCAGCCATAAGAAGGGCAAAAAAGGAAGAGGGAAAGAACTTTTTCCTTAAATGGGCCGCTGCGCTTTTCGCAATCTTGGTGCTTCTTGCCGTTGGAGCAAACCTTAATAATTCCCAAAAATATCCGGCTGATTTCTGCGCAAACTCAATAAGTTGCATCAAAGACCTAAGCGGAAAATTTGAAGAAAGACAAGCTAACGGTGTATTTTTAGGCAACTCAATTTCTATTCCCACAATGCTGGCAAAACTTAAAGAACCGTCCGCCGTATTGGGGGAAACAACCAAAGAAAAGAAAATTTATATCGATCTTTCTGCTCAGCGCCTCTTGGCAACGGAAGATGGGAAGATTGTTTATGAGTTTCTCATTTCAAGCGGGAAATGGGCTCCAACTCCAACCGGAACATTTAGAATATGGAGCAAACTGAGATATACGCGCATGAGCGGAGGAGACCCGGCAATCGGCACATATTACAACCTTCCCAATGTGCCATTTGTTATGTACTTTCATAACGAGGAGATACCAAAAACCAGAGGATTTGCCATCCACGGCGCTTACTGGCATAATAATTTTGGCCATCCCATGAGCCACGGCTGCGTCAATATGCGCATTGAGGACGTGGCTAAATTATACGCCTGGGCAAACCCGCCAGTCTCCGATGAAAATACCACCTATGCAACAAAGGACAATCCAGGGACCGAAGTTGTAATTTACGGAGAAACTCCAAACGAATAACATGTCAAAAATCAGCCTTCCTGGACTTATTGATCCCCACGTGCATTTGCGAGACCCCGGCCAAACCCAGAAAGAGGATTTTTATACCGGAACTAGTGCTGCTCTTTCGGGCGGATATACAACGGTTCTTGACATGCCTAACAACAAAATTCCAATAACCAGCCTTGCCAGACTGGAGGAAAAGATGACAATTGCTCGTCAAAAAATAGTTTGCGATGTCGGCTTTTACTTTGG
Source organism: Candidatus Levyibacteriota bacterium (assembly GCA_016192645.1). Classification (GTDB taxonomy): domain Bacteria; phylum Patescibacteriota; class Microgenomatia; order Levybacterales; family UBA12049; genus JACPTT01. Next base: position 2,402 of record JACPTT010000012.1, read on the forward strand.
CTCGGTAGGGGATAACTTTGAAGAATTCGAGAAGGTCCGAGGCAAAGCATTGGGATTAAAACTATATTTAAACGAAACAACGGGAAATTTTCTGATTGATAAAAACAGTCTTGAAAAAATTTTTAAGGCTTGGCCGACTTTCCTTCCTATTTTGCTGCATGCGGAAGACGACGCGGTAGACCTTGTATTAGCGCTTATGAGAAAAACTCGCAATCGGATTCATTTTTGTCATATTAGTACCAAGTCGGACTTGGCGCAGATTATAGGAGCAAAAGAGGAGGGCCTGACGGTGACCTGCGGGGTTACTCCTCACCATCTATTTTTGACCGAAAATGATCTAAAAAACCTCGGGTCTTTTGGTAAAATGAAACCACCGCTTCGCAGCAAAAAAGATGTTAAGTTTTTATGGAAAAATTTAAGGTATATAGATATGATTGAATCCGACCATGCGCCACATACAATAGAAGAAAAACAACTAAAAAATACGCCCTTCGGTGTTCCCGGGCTCGAAACTACCCTTCCGCTTCTTCTTACGGCAGTTTCTGAAAAAAGGTTAACTATCGAGGATATAATCCGTCTCTGCCACACAAATCCGGCAAAAATTTTTGGCATTAAAACTGATTCGGACACAAAAGTTATCATCGATCTGAATGCATCATACATAATCTATAATTCTTTGCTTCTTACCAAATGCCGTTGGTCGCCGTTTGAAGGAAAGAAAATCAAGGGGAAAGTGAGCACAGTTTTTATTCGAGGACAAAAAGTATTCGAAGGTGGAAAAGTGCGCGTTAATCCTGGCTTTGCCAGAGTACTTTTTAGGGGTTGAACCCCTCGAGGGGTTCAACCCCTGTTTCCGCTATGAAAAGCCTCATGAACCTCTCTTAACTGTTTATTGGTGATGTGGGTGTAAATTTGGGTGGTGGAGATATTTTTGTGACCCAGCATTTCTTGGACCGAGCGAAGGTCGGCACCGTTTGTTAAAAGATCTGTGGCGAATGAATGGCGAAGAGTATGAACAGTTGCATCAACCGGTAGGCGAGCGAGTCTTACATATTTTTTAACAATTCGCTCGATGCTGCGAACTGTCAATCGCATTTTTTCGCCGTGATTTTCCGAAATTTCTTTTCCCGAGTAGCGCACAAAAAGCGGTCGAAAACTATCCTTTCTTGCAGATAGATATCTCCTAATCCAGTCTGATGAACGATCAGATATGAACACTATTCGTGCTCTGCCTCCTTTGCCAATTACGCCAAATTCTCGCATCTGAAGATTAATTTTTTCTCGGTCTAGCTTCGTAAGTTCGGAGACACGGAGTCCGGTAGAAAACAACAATTCCAAAATTGCCCGGTCCCTTATGCCTTCTTCCTTGGAAGTATCAACTGCTGTTACCAATCGCTCGATTTGCTCTCTTTCCAAAAATTTCAAAGATCTGCTCTCGGTTTTGGGCAAATCTATTTTCGAAGGCTCAAGCGTCTTATAGTCGTTTTTTATTAGAAAGCGCAAGAACGAGCGAAGAGCTATAATATAGTAGTTTTGGGTAACTCTTTTAAGGGTCAAACCCTTCTCATCCGCTCGGTTTGCTAAATAAACTCGATATTTTCGAACCGTTGCA
>JACPTT010000005.1 GCA_016192645.1 Candidatus Levyibacteriota bacterium
CGAAGCACTAATATCTAATTTCTAAACAATATCAAAATTCTAATTTCCAAATGTTCAAAACTTTTGGATTTTGAGATTTAAGATTTGTTTAGAATTTAGGGTTTTGAATTTAGGATTTTCCTACTATTCTCTTGTTTTCTCCGGGCCTTGATCGCGGAAGGTATCGATAAATCGGTTAATTCTTTCTTTATCAAAGCTATCGAACTTGTCAATTCTCGTCCAAGCCGTTAAGGCTATTGGTGAATCCAGATTGGGTCTGGGAATTACAATAAGTTTTGAGAGTTTTTTCTCATTTGCAAGATCCGATAAATTCTTTTTGAGATCTTGACATTTTGAACTGCTCCAGACGTCGTCTTTCAGTTCTGCACTGGGTGAGGAAGCGGCCGATGGAGTTGAGCTTAACTCCTCCTCATGCGCAAAATGGTACTCGTGATACTTTTTTAAACTTTTCGCAGTTGTACGAAACGATAACATAGCCGTGCTCCAGCGCATGAATCAGGTGGCCATCGGAAATTGGATTTTCATATATTCCCGCTCTTGTCCAATCAGCATAGTGAGGACCTGAGGTTGGAGGATTTGAATTATAGTTTACCTTTGTACCATCGGGAACATGCTCGCGTCCTAAATCCGCAACCGCCTCTCCCGGCAATGGTTTTACTAATTCTTTACCGAGCCAAAAGACTCCCGCAGCGCCTAACAATACTAACAATGAAACAATAAACCATTTCTTCATCATGTGCCGCAACTTCCGCCACCTTTAGGCTTTGGAATAAGATTGGGAATTTTTGCGATTTCTGATTGAACATTTTTTATCCATCCGCCAATTGAGGAATAGTCTTGCCCCATTACTTCTTTTGGATCAACATTTTGCCAATCGGTTTTTTTCAAAATCTTAAAGTAAAGAGCGGTTTTTATGTAAGTGTCGGGAAACCAGAAGGAATTAAAAGCCAGAGATTCACGATATAGCTGTTTCTCGCTTAATCCCTGAGAGGCTCCAAGCTGCAAAAGCCCTAAAAGAGCTGAGCCGTGATTACAGTCTTGAAAGAAAGTTGAGTTATTGCAGCAAGGCCGATAAGTGTTTTTGGCAATCTTTGTTACCAGCTCTTCCTGTTTTGAGGTTAAAGGCACGATTTTGAACTTATTAAAGTAAGCTCCTCCGTTTTGTTCTTTTCCCAAAGTCCACCCGCCGGTTGAGGCAAAGTTAAAAAGAGACGGACCAACCACCGGGCTTTCTTTGTTGGTTGACATGTAGTTTGAAAGCCCCAAAGCCCAAAGCAAATTGACATAAACTTGTGAATTTTCTTGAGTTAAAATGATTCGCTTTTTGGCGGGCTTTGTAAGGACATCCGAAAGCTCTTTTGGCAGCCCGCCACGATCTCCGTAGAGAGCTTCGAATTTTTCTTTGTCAATAACTCCCTCTTTAACAAGTTTTGTCACAGCGTCTCCCAAATAAATCTTGCTTTGAAAACCACTTTCCGGCAAGACCTTCAAAACTGCCTCATCGTACAGTTTATTTCCGGTTGAAGAAGCGGAAGAGCCGACTGTTCCGTTTGATAAAAAAGAAGCCATAACCGGTTCTTGGGAAAGCATGTCAAAACTTATCAAACTAAAGGCGACAAAAACAAGAAGGGAGAAAAGAAAGTAAGGAGTATCTTTTTTTTCAAAAGAGCCGTTGCGCGGAACCGGACACGACTCGCCTTTGCAATTTTTAAAAGACTTAAGCTCTCGGGTTGTTAACCAAACAGGCAGTGCCATAAGCCCAAAAGAAAGAGCTTTGAGTTCAAGGCCCTGAAGCGGAAAGGTAGCAAGTCCTCCGGCAATCCCAATTACCGATAAAAGAGTTGAGCCGCAAACCGGACAGGCAGAGGCCAAAACTCCGAAAAGCGTCCCAAGCCCTGTTCCTGAATGCAGTTTAAACTTTGGCGGTCCGAATTTTCGCCAGCGATAAACAAAAAGCGGTACATTGATGCCAAAAAGAATAATTGTCCCAAGCGTTAAAAGCGCATATGACCAAAGATATAAAGGTTCAACCGCGGTATTCTCAATAAGAGCTGTGATGCTTGAATTTAAAGTCAGGCTCCAGTAGAGAACAAAAACCAAAAACGAAGAAGAAGCCAAACCAATTAAAACATAAAAAAGAGGAGTCCAAAGCTTTTTGTGTTTTTTAAAAATCTTACCCATGATTAACACGATCTTCGCTTAAAGTAATATCGTAATATGCCATTAACTTTTTTGCAAGCCCCATTTCCAAACCTTATTTTAATCATATACAGCAACTCAATTTTGAGATGTCCTTTACAAAGGACAAGGCAACTATTTTTATTGCCTCTGAAAGAGTAGGAAACATTGGTAAAGAATTTGCTACATCATCAATGGTATTTTTATTTTTAACCAAAACCATTGCTTGAGCAATAAGATCACCTGCATTAGGAGCTAGAATATGCACTCCAAGAATTACTTTTGTATCTGGGTGAACAGCCATTTTGATTAAGCCTTCAGTTCTACCAATGATAAGAGCTTTGGGAACAGCTTCAAAAGAAATCGTTCTACACAGACATTTTCCTAATTGCTTCATCTCCTGGTCTTCAGTCAGTCCTACTCCTGCAAGCTGCGGATCAGTAAAAATAGTCCAAGGAACCGTATTATAGTCAATGCTATTTTGTGCATTACTTAAGGCGTTCTCTGTAGCAAGCGTTCCTTCTCTTCCCGCTGTAGTTTCTTGCCGTATTGGTAAGTTTGTAACATCACCTACTGCAAAGATATGACGTTGGGATGTTTGAAAGTTTGGATTTACCTTTATCGCTTGTCCTGAGCTCCTCGAGTCTGAGCGACCTCGGAGTCGAAGACCTGTAGAAGGATCAATTTCTACTCCAGCTTTATCGAGCGCTAATTCTTGGGTATTCGGAGTTTTACCCGCTGCTAGTAGTATCTCGTCCGCTGAAACCTCCTCTTGTTTTCCATCAACTTCGTACAGGAGAACTTTTTTACCATTTTCTTTACGCGCTGATTGTGCTTTGGCATTTGTTTTAATGATTATCCCTTCTTGTGTTAGTATTTCAGCCAGACGATTGGTAAGCTCTGGTTCTCCAGGACTAAAAATAGATGAACTTCGATGGAGAATTGTAACTTTTGTTCCAAAACGAGAATACATTTGTGCAAACTCGAGCCCTAAAGGCCCTGCGCCAACTACAATAAATTCTTTCGGCTGTTCTTTAAGTTTTAAGGCTTCAATATGAGTTATAAACCCTACCTCTTTGATACCTTCAATCAGTGGCACTGTAGTTGTTGATCCTGTGGCAATAACAAACTTTTTCCCTTGATACTTCTGACCATTAACCTCAATTTCATTTGGAGATACGAAAGATGCTCGCCCTTCTATATGATCAACATTTTCTAAATTACTTAATACCTTCTCATATTTTTCGTTTCGCAGTTTTGCTACTAAGTCGAGTTCATGCTGGACAACTTGACCAAAATCAAAATTTTTAACCTCAATATCAAGACCTGGAATATTGTGACTCTTGGCAAGATGCATCACCTCACCTGCCCAAAGTAAAGTCTTTGAAGGAACACAGCCAACGTTTACACAAGTACCACCAAGTGGTAATCCCATATTTACCATCAAAGTTTTAGCTTTCAGTTCGCTTGCTTTTATAGCAGCCGCAAAAGCACCCGCACCGCCGCCGATTATAATTAAGTCATATTCTTCCATATTTACGTAGCGTGATGATGTTCGCTATCTCCGCCGCATCCATCAGATAAATTCCAAACTTCGGTAACTTGCTCGCCTGTGAATTTATAATTTTTTATGAGGTATTTACCTAACCCGCCGTAAACATTCCATCTCCAACACTTACAGCAACAAGGGCCTTTCTCATCAGAATTTTGCATGGCGTAATCATAAGCTTTCTTTTCTTCTGCAGTTAACTGAATATTGTCATAATCTGCCATTAACTTTTTAGCCAGCTTTGCCTCAATGTCATAAGGATCAGGAGGGATTTCAGAGATATTTTGATACTTTTTCAGTCCTTCAACTTGCTCGCTGTAGCGGTGCATACTCATGGGGCTGCAGCAAGAACCTTGTAAACGCGCATTATTAGGCATTGAAGCGATAGAGTCTCGAAACGCCGAAGAACAAGACGAATTACCATTTTTAGAAAGATAATCAAATTTTGCCGCCAACGCTTCATTAACCAACCCCTTTGTCCCCTGTTGAGACTCCCTAGGAGAAAAATTAAATAGCGGCTTAGATGAGAAAAAATAAACAAGTTTGTTACTAGCGTAATAAAAATATCCTACTATAAAAGCCCCAATAATAAAAACCAATGCAAGTATCTTTTTATTCGAAGAAAAGCTTCGCTTATTCATTTTTATTGTTTTCTGCTTTTGCTATAAAATGAAATCTTTTAGAGTCTTAGTAAAATCATTAGATATCAGCGAGTAGTACACTGTTTGAGATTCTTTTCTTCTTTTCACCAGCTGTAGCTCCAGAAGCTTTTTAACGCTGTGGGAAACAACAGAATAAGAGGTATCTAAAATGTCTGCTATCTTCCCTACGCTGAGTTCTGGATAATGACAGAGAAGATAACAAATCTTGATTCTTGTCGCATCACCAACAATCCCAAACCTCTTGGCACAGTTTAGAAGCTCTTGTTTGTTCTCAAGTTCTTTTTTGATCTGCTGATATTTTAGCACTTCTTTGAATAACTGTTCAAATAGTATCTCTTTTTTACGCTTCTGTCAAGAGCTTTTATCTTAGCCCGCAAGAGATTACTTGGCTAATCTGTTGTAAGTCCAGGCAAAAGAGTAACCAACAGCCCAAGCAGCAACTGTAAGCGTTACCAGTCCAACCAAAACGCCACTAAGAGTTGGTGTTGCAACCGGCAAGGCGGCTAAATCCATGCCGTGGACCCAGCCCGAAGCTATGCCCAAGACAAAATCCCGCGCCGTCCAGACCAAAAGAGCGCAAACCAAAGATACCGCATCGCTTACAATGGCTAAGGCATTGGCAAATGCCACTTCTTTCATATATCTCACCCCCTTTAGAAACTCTTAACGAGTTTCACGAGTTTTAGAGTTTCTTAAGTCCGCCTAAGAACGCTCCGTGAGGCGTGTATGAATAATACTGAAAAGCCGAGCGGTAAGTTCAGGCGGACCTTTCTATAGATTCCACTCAAACAGTCTCTCAACCCCTTCTATTTCCCTTATAACAAGCTTAACCGTTTTCGCATTTTTCGAAATCTTAGGAAAAACAAGAGTTCCTTTTA
>JACPTT010000006.1 GCA_016192645.1 Candidatus Levyibacteriota bacterium
GGACGAGTTAAAAGCAATCAGAGCATATTTTCAACAGCGAGGAAGAGAACCCACCGATTGCGAAATGGAAATAATAGAAGCAAGATGGAGTGAGCACTGTGTTCATAAAACATTCAAGGCAAAAGTTATTGCAAACGGAGTAAAAAAAGCTCCGCTTTTTGAAAGAATTGTAACAACTGCGAAAGCACTCTTAGACGAGGAGGACGTTTCTTCTTTTGTCGATAACTCAGGAGTAATAGGATTTTACGATGGACTGGTAGTTTGTGGAAAAGTAGAGACACATAACAGTCCATCGGCTATAGAACCTTATGGCGGGGCAATGACAGGATCGGGTGGAGTTTTTAGAGATATCTTAGGAACAGGCCGGGGAGCAAAAGTGATTGCCTCTACCAACATGCATTGCTTTGCACCTCCAGATATGGATTTAAAAAAACTGCCCGAAGGATGTCTTCCCCCCCAATATCTTTTACAAAAAGTCATAGCCGGAGTCAGAGACTACGGAAATCCTACGGGAGTACCTACTAACAATGGTTCCATACATTTCGATGAAAGTTTTCGCGCTAAACCTTCTGTTATTGTAGGAGCATACGGCATACTTCCAGAAGCAAAAGCTCAGAAAGGCATTCCGCAAATTGACGACCTTGTTGTTGTAATTGGAGGAAAAACAGGTAAAGATGGTGTGCATGGAGCAACATATTCTTCCCGTGAAATGAAAGGAGATTCTGTTATCCAGTATTCCACTGCAGTACAAATTGGAAATCCCATTGAAGAAAAAAGGACTATAGATGCTGTGCTTGAATGTAGAGATAACGATCTTATCCGAGCAATTACAGACTGTGGAGCGGCAGGGTTTTCCTCGGCGATTGGAGAAATGGGAGAAGAAACTGGAGTCGAGGTAGATATCAGCCATGCACCGCTGAAATACTTAGGTCTTGCTCCTTGGGAGATTTGGCTTTCCGAATCGCAGGAAAGAATGGTTTTGGCTGTTGATCCGTCAAACAAAGAAAGGCTAATGGAAATTTGCAGAAAATATAATGTAGAAGCAACTGTTCTTGGACAATTTACAGATAGCAAAAGACTGATAGTAAAATATGGACAACAAGTTATTGCAGATCTCGATTATAATTTTTTAATACATGGGTTACCACAGCAAGCAATAAAAGCTTCGTGGCAGAAACCTGTTGTAGAAGAACACATTCCGGAAGAACCAACTAACTGGGTTGCTACATTAAAAGGGGTCTTGTCTGATTATAATGTCTGTTCCAGAGAACCGATTGTTCGACAATACGACCATGGGGTACAGGGGACAAACGTTCTTCCTCCTTATTCCGGTGTACAACATGATGGACCAAATGATGCAGCTATAATCACTCCAATTTTAGGAAAACCGTACGGTCTTGTTATCTCACATGGCCTAAATCCCGCCATGATGGAGAGAGATCCGTACCAAGGAACTATTTGGGCCGTTGCCGAAGCAATGGCTAATTATGTTGCAGTTGGAGGAGACCCCAAAAAAGCAAAATGGATTAATAATTTTATTTGGCCATCTATTAATGCGCAAACGATGGGATCCTTGGATAAATGTGTTGATGCAGTCACAAACTGTATGAAGGTTTTAAAAAACAGAGTTGTATCGGGTAAAGACTCTTTATCTTCAACATATGTAGGGCATGGTGGAAAAAAAATTGAAATACAGCCCGTTTTGTGCTTGTCTGTTTTTGGAAAGATTCCCGATATTGACAAAACAATAACTGCTGATATTAAAAAACCTGGTTCGACGCTTGTTTTGGTAGGAAAATTAGATTTCGGAATGGGCGGAACTGTGTATTACAAGAGCTTAGGATGCGATTCAAGTGAAATTCCAAAAGTTGATTTAGAAAAATTACCTAGCGTTTTAGAAGGTATCCACTCTGCGATTTCATCGGGACAGGTTCTCGCATGTCATGATGTCAGTGAAGGCGGACTTCTCACTACAATTTCCGAGATGTGTTTTGGCGGAGACTGTGGAGTAGAAATAACAATAAAACCGGGGCAAGAAAGACCTGATATGTTTTTGTTTAATGAGACAGCCGGTTGTTTTGTTGTTGAAGTAGAAGATGAAGAAACAGCCAAAAGATTATTTGGCAATTTACCACATATTATTTTAGGAAAAACGACAAAAAATAAAGAGGTCCGTGTAAAAGTTGGAGAAAGTGAGTTATTTACTGTGCCAACTGACGAATTAAAACAAGCTTGGCAAGAACCATTAAGGAGGTTTTTTCATTGACCCTTCGATAAACTCAGGGTCATAGTGAGCAAAGTCGAACTATGAAAGAACGAAGACCGCAGGTTTGCGTGTTAAAGACAGACGGTATCAATTGCGATCAGGAGACACATGGGGCTTTTGATATAGCTGGTGGAAAACCTCGAATTGTTCATGTCAATGAATTAAGAGAAAGAGAAGATGCTCTAAAAAGATATCAAATCCTTGCGCTTCCCGGAGGCTTTTCGTATGGCGATGATATAGCTTCAGGAAAAATACTAGCCTTAGAACTTACTTCTTATCTTGCAGATCAAATAAATGATTTTATAAACCATGGAGGTTTAGTCTTAGGAGTATGCAATGGATTTCAGGTATTAGTAAGAACAGGCTTGCTACCTTTTGGCACAATGGGAGAAATACAAGCAACCCTAAACAAGAATGATTCCGGGCATTTTGAATGCAGATGGATAAATTTAAAAATCGAACCAAACTCCCGCTGTGTTTTCTTAAACAATAGAGCAATTGAACAATTTAGCAATGGCATATCTTACCAAGTTGCACATGGCGAAGGAAAATTTTTCGCCAGCAATGAAACAATGCAAGCAATTGAACAATCGAGTCTCGTTGTATTTCGCTATGTTGACAAGAAAGGAAATCCAACTCAGAAATACCCCGAAAACCCCAATGGCGCTTTACATGCCATTGCCGGAATATGCGACCCAACAGGCAGAATCTTAGGCCTTATGCCCCATCCAGAACGTTTTGTGCGCCGCGAGCAACACCCAAACTGGAGAAGAATGCCGGATCTTGAACCCCATGGACTGCCCTTATTTCAGAAAATGGTAACGTATGCAGCCCAGATGTAAATAAATCCATGATTAGTAAGAAGGAGTTAATGTTAGTCGGAATTGCGGGTCCAACTTGCAGTGGAAAAACAACTTTACTTCGGGAACTTCGTCAACGGCTAGGAGCAAAGGTTGCAATCCTATCATTTGACGAATATGATCTCTATCCTTCTGGTTCTCCAGCTCTTAAAGAAGCTTTGAAAAATGGCAGCATCGCAAATTGGGAAAATCCTTCGCTTTTTGATTACGAAAGGTATTTGAAAGATTTACAAAAGCTGAGAGAAGGAAAATCAGTAACTCTTTTAACCAGATCTCGAGAAAGTCAATCGGAAGGAAGCGATAGAAAAACAGTACAACCAGATAGATATACTCTTGTAGAAGGCGTTTTTGCTTTTTCAGATCCAAGAACGGTAGTTCTATTTGATAGACGTTTCTATGTTGATATTCCCGTTGCGATATGGTTGCCGGCACTGAATACTACGTAAAACCCCAGAGAGCAAAAGCAGATGTAGTATTAGATGGCTTACAATCTCCAGCAGAATTAGCAAGTCGGGTTATTGAAGAAATTAAAAAATAGATTTTTCAAAATTAATCTTTTACATTTATATTTCTAAGCCAGTTCAATCCAAAATCAGAAACGCTTTTTGAGGCGATTTTGTTGGCGAACTTAGCAGACCATTTTAACGATTTGTTTTTTATAAGTCCGTACAAAAAACCTGCTGCAAAAGCATCTCCCGCGCCGGTTGTATCAATTACTTTTTTAACTTTAGGAGAAGGAGAAAAAAACTGTTCTTTTCCTGAAGTTATTAAAACACCTTTTGCTCCCATTGTACAAGCTACAATCTTTACTCCGTAAGTTAATAAATATTTGCTTGCGTCTTTTGGGTTTTTGTTAATTAATTTTTTAATTTCTTGCTCGTTTAGAAAAATAACATGGGTTTTTTCAAGAAGAGGCAAAATCGCTTTTAAACCAAGATTAACATAGGCAATACTAGGAGAAAAGCTAATAAGCGGGTTTTTGATTTTCTTAAATATTTTGTTAAGGTTTTTTAAGTTTTTTTCTGGGTTTAAAAGAAAAGAACTGACATGTATGACTTTTGAATTATTTAAATAGTTATAATCAACATTTTTAAAAAAATCATTGTCCCTTGGATTTACTTGGGAAAGAAAAGTTCTATACCTTCTGTTATGCGAGAGTAGACATGCACATCTGCCCATGGTTCCGCTTTTAATTAAATGATGTTTATCTACTCTTTTTAAATTATTAAAAAAATAATTACCATCTTTATCTTTTCCAATTACGCCACAGTAGGAAACGTTTACACCGAGTGCTCCCAAAACAACTATGGTATTTACAGAAATACCGCCTGGACTTTTACTTAATAGCGAAAGGTTTTCAAAGATATCTATTGGGGAAATGTTTTTTTCTGAAAATAGAAAATCGTCTTCAGGTCTAAGATTATATTTATTTAAGATTTTATTATCTGCATCAAAGAAGTAATCAACAAAAGTAGAACCAATGCCAATGATATCTAACATTATTAAATCTTAATAGGTTATATTTTGTCCGCGTAATCGTCGCTTCATTTTTTTATGCTCCTCTAGAATTGCTGGCTCTATGTTTTGTCCTCCTTTATGAATTAAAGCTGAATCTCCAACTTCTGCCTGAGCATTTTTGACGATCGCATCAATATCCGTTTGACCATTTAATACTTGCTCAAAAATTGGTAAAACGTTTATCATAGTATTTGTTACTACGCCAATTTTTGCTGCTGTAGCAGCATCTGCACCGTTAAGTCCAATCGAGATTGGTGCTTTCTGAAGCATTACGGCATCATTTGCTCCATCACCCATGGTAACAAAAGTAGTGGTGGGATTGCCGATTCTTCGGTATGCAGAAAATGCTACCGCTGCTTTACCTCTATCTCCAACAACACCAATTGCCTCAACTATTTGACCAAGCATACTGATTTGACCGGACCTAGTTCTTCGGGTTTGCGGATCATAAGAAATGCCTAAATCGCCGCGGTAAAATTTTTCAACTTGATCTAGTAACCTTTGCCTTCCTTTTGTTGACAACTTTCTCATTAATCCATTTCTTCCACTACTAATTTCTGATTCTTCATCAATAACTCTATAACAGTCTCTGAGATACTCTCTTACAGTCGAGATTTCTGTGTCCCATCGCCCAGTTGCCTCAAGTAAGTCTCGTGTTTCATCAATAGGAAATGGTGTGCCAACTATATGTGTTGGGTCAAGAAATCCTCTTTCTTTTACGAGACTTCTATATGGCTCTTGCGGAGCTGTTGTAATGCCAACAATAAATACTCCTTGACCCTCTAACGTCCTCACTAAGCTCTCTGATCCAGGAGTAGATTTTGAGGCATGTGTTAATTTTCGAACATATGCGTAATCTCCGCCTTCAGCCAATAATAATGGTATAGCAAAAACAGTATCTGTTCCTTCTTGAGATAGTGAATATGAAGACCGCGATCTTCCGTCAAAAACAATTCCTCTCCTTTTACCAGAAGTGTCTGTGTGTAGCCACTCCCAACCACTTTCATAAATAATCTGCCCATATGAGGGCGTTGCTTCAATTACATCATTTTTCGGTTTTAATAATGCAGCCATTGCTTCTGTAATTGCATCGCCCAGGTAAAATGGACCTTCTACATCTGACCCAAGAAATATATTAGCTTTTGGACGCTCTTTAAAATTGGTTACTGTCAAAAAATTTCTTTCTGTAAAAAGAGGGGGAAGTGTTAATTCTTTTGTTGTTAACATAAAATGTAAGGATAATTCCAACTTAGTATGACAGTGTTTTATTGAATTTACAAGAAATAAATATAGTATAATAAGCAAAATTATTCTATGAAAAAACAAAAAATTACTTATTCTCAATCCGGGGTTGATTACGATATTATTGATCCTATTAAAAAACTCGCACAAACTGCTGCTGCAAAAACCGGCGTAAATCTTAAAAAAAGCGGTTTTGAAGAGGTTTCAGACTCCCGAGGAGAATCTGCTTTTGTTTGGTCCCAAGGAAATATTTTAATGGCGTCTGTTATTGAAGGACTAGGAACAAAAAACCTTATTGCAGACACAATGAGAAAAATCGCAGATCTCCTCGAGTCTGAGCAATCTCGGAGTCGAAGACCCAAGCGAAGTCGAAGAACATACTACGATGTGATTGGCCACGATACAGTCGCAACGATTATTAATGATCTTGTCACTGTTGGGGCCAAGCCGCTTGTTGTCCATGCCTATTGGGCAATTGAGGATAATGCATGGTTGCAGGACAAAAAACGAATGACCGATCTTATTGGTGGCTGGAAAGCTGCTTGCGATTTAGCTGGCGCTACATGGGGAGGAGGAGAAACTGCAACCATGAAACAAATCATGATGCCAAATACTGCAGAATTTGCAGGATCAGCAGTTGGTATTATTTCTCCAAAGGAGGGCTTAATCACAGAGAGACGACTGAAGGCAAACGATAGAATTCTGCTTTGCAGAAGTAATGGGGTAAACGCAAACGGAATTTCACTCACCCGCGCAATTGCCAAAAAACTGCCAAAAGGATATGCTACAAAACTTTCAAACAAAAAAATGTATGGCGAAGCACTTTTGACAAAAACTAATATTTACGCAAAGCTTGTTCAAGACCTATTAAAAGCAAAAATTGACATCCACTATATCTCTAACATCACCGGACATGGATTGCGAAAAATAATGCGGGCAAGGCAAAATTTTACGTATATCATCGAAAAAATTTTTGATCCGCAGGAAGTATTTTTATTTATCCAAAAACACGCTAATTTAGATGATTGCGAGATGTACCAAACCTTTAATATGGGTCAGGATTATGCAATCTTTTTACCGGAAAAAGATATCGTCAAAGCCCAAAAAATTATCAAAAAACATAAATTCCAAAGCCTTGATGCAGGATATATGGAAAAAGGAGAACGGCAGGTGGTAATAAAGCCCAAAAATGTAACCTACAAATCTTCAACCCTCGACCTCCGATAATTTTTCATTTTTACTTTTTACTTTTTAATTTGTTACTACTCCCACTCCATCGTTGCCGGGGGTTTAGTGGTAATATCGTAAACAACTCGAGAAATACCGGGGACTTCGTTGACGATTCTCGATGAAATCCTCTGAAGAACTTCATATGGCAGGCGCGACCATTTTGAAGTCATAATATCTTTTGATTCCAAAACTCTAAGCGCCACTACTTCGCCAAAAAGCCTGCCATCTCCCTTAACTGCGGTTGAATAGGCGCCGGTTAGAACCGGAAATGACTGAAATATACTATTGAGAACACCTGCTTTCTCCAGCTCCTCCAGAACAATCCTATCTGCTCTCTTTTCTTTTTTGAGCCTTTCTTTTGTCACTTCTCCGCGAATTCGAATTGCGTAGCCCGGTCCGGGAAAGGGCTGTTTGTGAATAAACTCATCGGGAAGAGAAAGCTGTTTTCCAATTTCCCTCACCTCATCTTTATAAAAATGCCGCAATGGCTCAAGAAGTTTTAACTTCATCTTCTTTGGCAACCCTCCAACATTGTGATGGCTTTTAATTTTGGAAGCGTGTTTTGTTCCTTTTGATTCAATAACATCCGAGTAAATAGTTCCTTGAAGCAAGAATTGAACTTTCTTTCCGGATCGGATTAACTTTTTCATCTCGCGCTCAAAAATTTCAATATAAAAACTGCCAATAATCTTTCTTTTTTTCTCAGGATCCGAAACTCCCTTAAGACGTCTTACCATCTCCCCTACCACATTTACTACTATGGGCTTGCTGTGGAACTTAGCAAAGATTTTTTTCACGTGCTCTTTTGTTCCTTCTCTCATTAACCCATTTTCAACATATATTGGGATAAACCGCTTCCCTACTGCTTTGGCTGTGAGCACCGCCGCAACCGTTGAATCAACCCCTCCGGAAACAGCCCCGATGACATACTCCTTTTCCCCAACGATTTCCCTAATTTTGAATTTTAAATTTTGAATTTTAAATTTATCTTGAACTTTCAAACCAGTTTCCAGATCGCATATTCCAATAAAGTTTTTTAAAATCTGTAAACCATGTTGCGTGTGTTCAACTTCTGGATGAAACTGCAAACCAAAAATCTTTCTTTTGAGATTTCCCACAAACGCAAACGGAACATGTTCGGTTGAGCCAATCGTTTCAAACCCTTTTGGAAGTTTTACCACCTCATCCCCATGACTCATCCAGACAACCAAAGATTTTGGCAAATCTTCAGTAATTTTGAATTTTGAATTTTGAATTTTGAATTTGATTATGGCTGGTCCGTATTCTTTTCTCCCTGAAACAACCTTCCCTCCAAGTAATCTTGCCATCAACTGGAGCCCGTAGCAGATTCCAAGGATCGGAATTCCCTGTTCGAAGATTTTAGGATCAACAGCTGGTGCGCCTTTTTGATAAACCGATGCCGGACCTCCCGAGAGGATAATTCCTTTTATATGGTTGTCGTTCTGAACCGGCCCAAGAATCTCTTGGGAAGTGACAATTTTTACTTCAGCTCCTAACTCTTTTATTCTACGCGCAATAAGATGGGTTGTCTGAGAACCAAAATCAACTATGAAGATCATAAACTAAACGCTATGAGTAGTTTTCTCCGGGATTTGTAATCAAAACGCTGTGCGGATGGCTCTCTCTAAGCGAGGCTTGGGTGATTTGAATAAACCGCACCTTTTGCCAGAGCTCTGGTATTGTTTTTGCTCCCGTGTAGTACATGCCAGATTTTATACCGCCTATCGCCTGGTCTACCAGTTCTTTAACTGAACCTTTGATAGGCACTAATCCCTCAACTCCCTCCGCAACAAGAATTCTATCTTTATAGTCTTTCCCATGAAACTCGCCCTCGGATTTTATCTTTACTCCCTTTTGCATAGCTGCCATAGAACCCATCCCTCTATATTCTTTAAAATGATAGACTTCTTTATTTACACGGGACAGAGAGATATCTTTTTTTTCTGAAGTTGGCAGCAATTTTTTAGTTTTATCAAAAACACTTAAAAAGCGTTTTGGAATAAACTCGCGCGTTAATGCTACTGTTTTTCCCGGCGACTCCTCGGCTGACGCAAAAAATCCTCCCATCATAACAGTTGATGCTCCCGCCGCAAGTGCTTTTACCATATCTCCTGAATATTTAATTCCTCCATCGGCAATAAGAGGAATTCCTTCCTTCTTTGCTATTTTCGCAATGTCCAAAAGGGCGGTTATTTGCGGTACTCCCATTCCGGAAATAACCCGCGTTGTGCAAATTGCTCCCGGTCCCATACCAACGCGCAGACCATCTGCACCAGCGGCAATTAGCGCCTTTGCGCCGTCGGAGGTTGCGATGTTTCCGGCAATAACCTGCATCTTTGGATATGTTTTTTTAATAAACTGTACCGCATTAATCACTCCTTTTGAAAAACCATGGGCTGAATCAACCACAATAACATCCGATCCCGCTTTGACAAGCGCCTCTACCCGCTCTTCGAAACCTTTACTTGCGCCAATCGCCGCCCCAACCAGAAGTGCTTGTCCTGAGCTTGTCGAATGGGCTTTTTTTACTTTTCTAACCTCTAGTGCCTGATCTCTAATTGCTAAATTCCGATGGATAATTCCAATCCCTCCAAGTTGAGCAAGTGCAATTGCGAGCTTACTTTCTGTTACCGTATCCATTGGCGCTGAAACAAAAGGAAGAGAAAGTTTGATTTTTTTTGTAAGATTTGTGGAAAGGTCTATTTCAGAACGGGAAAAATCCGAGTAGCCGGGTAGAAGTAAAACATCGTCAAAAGTTAATCCTATGGGGAAATTGTTTACCCTGAGCTTGTCGAAGGGAGGCTCCATACTTAACTTTACAATGAAAGCTCGTTTTTGTCAAGGAGAGAAAGGATAATTGCTACTTTAGGAATCGTTCTGGATCAATTACTAGAGGATGACTTGAACCAAAGGCCCTAAAACTTTCACCCCTAGCCTCATCTGGTCTATATCCATATGGATAAACCACAATTAAATTAGTAGTACCAGAAAAATGTTGAAGATTCTGCTCGAGAAAACTCCTAGGTACCAGTTCTGAATGAGTTTTTAAGGGATCGAAAACTTTGAATCGGCCGCTGCCATTTGGCTCTTCTTCTGAAATAAACCTTGCATGACCGCCATAAGCAATAATCCCACCCCCTCCCGCAGCTAAAGCAGCCCTTAACTCATTAAGAGTTCTAGCATATCCATTCGCTAAACCTGTATCTCCAGTTTTTCTATCAAAATAACCTTTTTGGACAGCTTGTCTAACCAACTCTTCCTCCAAAGCATTTAACTGTCCTCCTATATCTCTACCTCTTATTTTGCCAATTCGGGCTAAAGCGAGTAATGCAGAGGCTATTGTGCAGGAATTGACTCTTGTCCCCTGTACTTCTCTACCAAGGTATTGTTGTCGGAAAGGTAAGGGTTCAACTGTAAAAAAATTTCGTTGTCGAATCTCGAGGTTAGCACGCCTTAACGCATCGTAGGATAGCCTTATAGGCGGTTGCCCTACTTCCTTATGAGCCCTCTCTAACGCCTCTGGCGATAGCTTTATCGGTTCGGAATCAGCCATAATCTTACTTGCTCTACAACCGTATCATATCATACCGGGCAATCACTATCAGATTTTCAAAAATGCTATGATAATTCTATATGCTTGCCAAGGTAAATTCTTCGGCGGTTGTGGGTTTGGATGCGGTGCGCTCTTGTTTTTTACAGAAGCTTATGCTAGATTATTTTAGTATGGCAAAAACAGGCATCGTTAATACAACAGTGGCAAAAAAACTTTTCAGCGAACTTGAGCTCCTTGAGCAGCTCAAAACGCGTATTCTTAGTATTCTTCCTGAAGACGTTATTCCATATGGAAGCAAACTGTGGTGGGAAAAAGCAGAGCTTGAAGCAGATAAAGATATTCAAACTGGAAGATATACGGTATATAGAAATGCAGCAACACTCATTAAAGATCTCCATAAAGGCAAGTAATGAAGATTGCCAAAACTAAATCGTTCGTTAAATTTTATCGGAAACTTCCAAAGCACATTCAAAAAAAGACAGATAAACAGATCGTGTTTTTGAGTCAAAACCTCTCACATCCAAGCTTGCGTACAAAACGAATGAGTGGACTTGATCGATGGGAAGCTCGCGTTGATAGATCTTACCGTTTTACGTTCGACAAATTAAAAGACACTCTTATCCTCAGGACGGTAGGTCCTCACGACGAAGGGTTAGGGAAAAAATAACCTCTTCGCAAAAATGATATTATAGACTCATGCTTGCCAAGGTAAATTCTTCGGCGGTTGTGGGTTTGGATGCGGTGCCGGTTGAGGTTGAGGTTGACATTGCAACACAAGGTCTTCCGAATTTTACCATTGTCGGACTTCCTGATAAAGCCGTTGAGGAGGCAAAAGAAAGAGTACGCTCAGCGATTAAAAACAGCGGCGCTGATTTTCCGGCCAAACGAATAACTGTTAATTTAGCCCCGGCCGATCTGCCAAAAGAAGGACCTTCTTATGATTTGCCCATTGCCTTAGGAATTCTTATTGCTTCTGAACAACTAAAAGCAGATATTTCTAGTTCTTTTTTTATGGGCGAGCTTTCTTTAGATGGGAGGCTTAGATACACCAACGGCATACTTCCCCAAGTAATTCTTGCCAAAGACAAAAAATTAAAGCGCGTCTTTTTACCCGCTGTTAACGCCAAAGAGGCATCGATTATCAAAAGCGTCGAGATTTACCCCATCAAGGATCTCTTAAGTCTTTTTCACCATCTAAATAATACTTCTCCTATAAAACCGCAAAAACACACAAGTCTTGCAAACTATCTTAAAGAGTCTGTCTTTGAATTTGATATGCAGGATGTTAAAGGACAAGAAAGAGCAAAAAGAGCGTTGGAAATTGCCGCGGCCGGTTCTCATAATCTGCTGTTTAAGGGTCCGCCTGGCGCTGGTAAAACTCTTCTTGCCCGTACCCTTCCCTCAATCTTACCTTCTCTGACCTTTGAAGAAGCGCTTGAAGTAACAAAAATTTACAGCATTTCAGGACTTCTCGACAATGAATCGCTAATTACTCAACGGCCATTTCGAAACCCGCACCACACAACTTCCCACATTGGACTTATTGGTGGTAGCGCCCATCCAAAACCAGGCGAAATTTCTCTGGCCCACCGCGGGGTTTTATTTTTGGATGAGTTTCCCGAGTTTCCGCGCTATGTTTTAGAAGCCCTTCGCCAGCCCATGGAAGACGGCTATGTAACTATTGCCCGGGCTCAT
>JACPTT010000056.1 GCA_016192645.1 Candidatus Levyibacteriota bacterium
ATAATAAACATTTTCTGTTCGTACAGCTATTCCCGTTGTGGCACTTAGCGTATTTCCTTTTGCGTCAAACTCTGGCGATTTATATCTAACTCTAATCTCATGGATTGCCATACTCGTTTTTTAACCGTACGGGAAAAGTTTTTTTGCTACTCGTTTAGCTAAAAATAAAATTTCTTCTTCTCCAGGTCTAACAAGAGCTTCTCTTGTTGTAATTTCCCTAATATTTCCCGCTGCAACGCCCTTGAGTAAGTCTATTTGTACTCCATGCTCAACTGGTAGTACTCTTTGTTGTAGGTCACCAACTGTATCGCCTGGAAAAATTTCAACACGTTGGGATTTCACAACTGTACCTTGATCAAAATCTCTGTGAACTCGTTGAGCAATTGCTTCTGTCCAATAGTCTCTTTCGGTCATTCTAACAAATAATAGTCTTGTCGCATGAACTCTTCTGCCATACATACCTTGGCCACCAAATTCTGGTACGGGTCCAGGATGTTGGTTAAACATTGTATTTGGATATTCATCTATGACATGTCCAGGGGTTAGAGGCATCCACCCATTTTGAGTGACAACTGTTATACCACGTTCTCTCAGTTCTTTCAAAATTCTTGTTCCAAAACCTTCTGGATCTACTTTGTTATCGTCACCTCTAAAATCATTGGGATCAACTACAACAATATCTTTCTCGGGGATTCCTAGTCTCCTTGCTTTTTTTATTCCACCCGCGTTGGCGTTACTTGCGATTACACAAGTAACATCCATTGGGACTTCACCAGATTGGCAGGCTTTTATAATTTCTTGCATGGTTGTTCCCGAACCTGAGATTAATGTTGCCAGCCTTTCCCTAGCCATAATTATTGAATCTCCCCGTATGTTTTGAGGTTTCGTTTAATTCTGTCCGCAACTGGTTGTGGGCCAATTTGAAATTTTTTGCCTGTTATTTTTTCGTAAATTTGGATGTATCTCTTGCTGACTTTGGCAATAAACTCATCTGGCATTTTAGGCGGTTTGCCGTCGCCCGAATATCCTTGCTTCTTAAACTCATCTGGCATTTTAGGCGGTTTGCCGTCGCCCGAATATCCTTGCTTCTTAAACCAAAGTCGCAAAAATTCTTTATCAAAATTTTCCGGCTCAAGCCCTTTTTTAAACCGTTCTTTGTAGGTTTTTTTAATCCAAAAACGGGATGAATCCGGAGTATGTATCTCATCAATAAGCATTAATTTCCCTCCGCCAGCTGGCGGATGTAAACCAAACTCATATTTTGTATCAACTAAAATAATCCCGGCTTTTGCACAGATTTTTGTTCCTTTTTCAAACAAGGCAAGGCTTACTCTTTTCATCTGCCGCCAAAGTTTTTTGGAAACGATTTTTCGCTCAAGTATTTCTTCTTCCGTTAGTCTTTCGTCATGTCCAACCTCTGCTTTTGTTGTGGGGGTAATGATTGGTTTTTTCAGCTTTTGATTTTTTCTCAAGCCCTCTGGAAAATTTATTCCATAGATGACTCGTTCTCCCTTTGCGTATGCAGTCCAGATTGAGGTTGAGGTAACCCCGCTTATGTAGCCCCGAACCACCATCTCTATTGGAATAACCTTGCAGTTTTTAACAATCATTGCGTTTGGATCGGGAACCGAAATTAAATGGTTTTGGACAATGTCTTTAGTTTTCTCAAACCAAAAAACCGAAAGCTGGTTTAAGACCTGTCCTTTGAAAGGAATAAAGCCTAAAATTCGATCAAAAGCAGATTGTCGATCGGTTGTAATAATGACTCGTTGAGTTTTTGAGATGTAATAATCTCTTACTTTTCCTTGATGCTTTTTACCAAAGGTTTTTGGAAGATTAACCGTTGAAAGAATATTATTTATCATTTTTTGACCCCTCCCGGCGAGGCAAAATAGTTTTTCCAGCCAAT
Organism: Candidatus Levyibacteriota bacterium; assembly: GCA_016192645.1. GTDB lineage: Bacteria > Patescibacteriota > Microgenomatia > Levybacterales > UBA12049 > JACPTT01. The sequence continues at coordinate 1,910 of JACPTT010000056.1, forward strand.
TTTTTTTAATTTCTCCGCTTTTTTTTCAACTCCTTGGGAAAGACCCTTTTTGTATTCAATCAGTTTTTTTTCCAGCTTTTTATCTGCCGTTGCTAATATCTGAACTGCCAAAAGAGCGGCGTTTTTGGCATTATCAATGCCAACGGTTGCAACAGGAACTCCGGGCGGCATTTGAACAGTTGAGTAGAGAGAGTCAACTCCCAAAAGCGCACCCCCTTTTAATGGCACTCCGATTACGGGTAACGGAAAATGGGCTGCCACAACTCCGGCTAAATGCGCCGCCAGTCCTGCTGCGGCAATAATAACTCTTATACCACTTTTATAAGATTTTTCAATATACTTTATTGTTTTCTCCGGCGATCTGTGAGCAGAGGAGATGGTAATCTCGTAATTAACATCAAATTCTTCAAGTGTTTTGGCGGCCTCAGACATTACAGTCAAATCAGAGTCTGAACCAAGAATAATTGCAACCAGAACTTTTTTCATTTTTTCCTCAAACGCCTTATTTCTTTAATTGCTCTTTCGGTAAGCTCAACAGCAAGTCCAAGGTAGGTGAAGGGGGTGAGTTTCGAAAGTTCCTTTTTTCCCTCATCGTCAACAGACAGCTTTGCAACTAATTCCTTCCATTCCTTTTCTCCAATGTGCCGGCCGCGGGTGAGTTTTAACATCAATGAATAAGGATCCTCGATTCCGAACCTTCGCATAATAGTTTGCGCGCCTTCTGAAAGTATCGTCCAATCTGCATTTAGAACTTGTGCAAGATATTCTTTGTTTGGTTGAACAACAGATAGTCCCCTCAAGACATTTTTATACGCAAGCAGTGAATATCCAAGCGGTACGCCTAGGTCTCTTATAACCGTACTGTCTGAGAGATCGCGCTGAAGTCTTGAAATAGGAAGTTTTCTTACGAAATACTCAAATAAGGCATTTGCTTTACCTAGATTTCCTTCGCTGTTTTCAAATCGGATAGGATTTACCTTTTGCGGCATGGTGGAGGAGCCATGCTCACCCGCTTTTGCTTGCTGAACAAACCAACCGTCGCTTATGTAGCGCCACATGTCTTGATCAAAATCGGTAATGATGCCGTTGATTCGCTGGTAGTTTTGAAAAAACGCAATCATGTCCTCATAAGGATTTATCTGAGTAGTTGTAAGGTTTGGCTCAAATCCGAAGGAGCGGATAAAGTTTTCCGAAAAAGAAATCCAGTCAATCTTAGGATATGTTGCTTGAAGAGCATTTAGATTGCCAACTGCGCCAGTGAGTTTTCCGCTGAGTGGCTTTTTTTCTAACTCTCTGACTTCTTTATTAAGTCGGGAGGCAAAAACAACAAGCTCTTTCCCAACAGTTGTCGGCACTGCGGCCTGACCATGAGTTCTGGCAAGCATCGGTATCTCTTTGTGTTCTTCTGCCTGATCTGTGAGTTTGTCGATAACGCTGTCAAGAGCAGGAATAAGAACATCGTGGGTTACTCTTTTAAGAATAAAGCGATAGGAAAGGTTGTTTATGTCCTCTGAGGTAAGGCCAAAATGAACCATTTCAACAACATCTTCAAGAGAAGTGCCCGCAAGCATTGTTCGGAAGGCCTTTGTCATTGCGGTTACATCGTGTTGTGTTTCGTCTTCGATTTTTTTAATCTTTTTTGCATCTGAAAGCTTTAACCTTTGACCAAACGAAGAGAGCTTTTGCCGTTCACGAGGAGTAAATGATCGAACAACTCCAATATCGGACAGCGCCATTAAATATTGAGCTTCTATCTCAATTCTTGTGCGAATTAGGTTGTATTCCGAAACATAAGAGGTAAGCTCTGCAACGTCTCTTCTGTTCCGCCCATCCAAAATAGAAATTGCGGTTAATTCCGAAAGAGGCAAAGGCATTTTTTGTCTTTCTGCAGTCGGCATACCTTAGATTAGTAAATGGATTGTAGGCAACTCAAAAACGAATGTCAATGAGAAATTTTAATAATGGCATCTCTTTTTTCTCCGGTTGAAATATATGAAACGCGAACGCCTACGAGTTTTTCAATCTCTTTTATGTATGCCCTTGCCTCTTTCGGAAGATTTTTATAGTTAGTAATTCCCTTTGTTGATTGTTGCCATCCCACAACTATTTTATAAACTGGTTGGACGCGGGAAAGAAAGTTTGCATCGCCATCAAAATAGTTCATTCTTCTGCCGTTTAGAACATAGTGGGTGCAAATTTTGAGTTTTGGAAAAGCATCTAAAATATCAAGTTTTGTAATGGCAAGTTCGGTAAAGCCATTTATGTTTGCCGCAAAACGAATAAGCTCTGCATCAAACCAGCCGCAGCGCCTAGGTCTTCCCGTTGTTGTACCAAACTCGTTTCCCTCTTTTCTTAAAAGTTCACCGTCTTTGTTAAAAAGTTCGGTTGGAAAAGGGCCTTCTCCAACGCGCGTGGTATATGCCTTGACAACACCAACGACTCGATCGATTTTTTTGGCTGGAATCCCGGCTCCAGAGGTTGCTCCTCCTGTCAAAACAGTTGAGGCGCTGACAAACGGATAAGTTCCCCAGTCGTTGTCCAAAAATACTCCGTGCGCGCCTTCAAGCAGGATTTGCTTTTTTGCTTTTATTGCCTTTTGAAGAACTGAATATGGTTCAGACACAAAAGATTTAATTTTTTCTCTAAATTTAAAGAAGAGATCTGTAATTTCTTTTTCCAAGAGAGGTTTTTCTCCTAAGGCAGCTAGAATTTTGTTCTTAATAAGTAGTTGAATTTTTAGCCGTTCTGAAAAACTCTTTTTGTCCATTAAGTCCGAAACACGGATCCCGTTATAACTGACCTTATCAGCATGTACAGGACCTATTCCTCGACCGGTAGTTCCTGTTTTTTGCTTCCCTTTTGCTTCTTCATAAAGTCTGTCAAGTAGTTTATGATAGGGCATTATAAGGTGGCACCGCGGAGAGATAAACAACCTATTTTTTACCGATATACCAGCTTTTTCCAAAGTTTCAATCTCCAAAAGAAGAGTTTCAAGGTCAAGCACCACGCCATTTGAAATTATTGCTTTTGTTTTTTTATTGAAAATCCCAGACGGGATAAGGTGCATGCCAAACTTTCCGTAAGAATTGACAACCGTGTGTCCGGCATTATTTCCGCCATGGAAGCGAACTACATAGTGAGAGTTTAAGGAGAGATAATCGATGATTTTGCCTTTTCCCTCATCACCCCATTGCGAGCCGATTACAGCTGTAACCATAAAAGCCAAAAGTTATTGTATTAAAAGTTGAACTTCAAAAGCAAGATGCAAAATGCTAGAATAAACAGGCTTATGGATCAAGTAGCTCAAGTTAGAGAAAAAACAGATATTGTGGCTCTTATTTCCGAGTACATTCCTCTTAAAAAAATGGGGCGGAACTTCAAAGCCCTTTGTCCTTTCCACAGTGAAAAAACACCTTCTTTTGTTGCCTCGCCCGAACGGCAAATCTGGCATTGCTTTGGATGCAATTTAGGAGGAGATTGTTTTACATTTTTAATGAATTATGAAAACTTAGAATTTCCCGAAGCCCTTCGTATCTTGGCCAAAAAAGCCGGGGTTGAGTTGGCGCAATTTCGCTTTGAGAAAGGAGTTTCATCGGAAAAAGAAATATTATACGCATTAAATCACCTAGCAGCTGAGTTTTACCACTATTTACTTACAAAGCACAATGTTGGTAAAGCGGCGCTTTTGTATCTTACCCAAAAACGAGGAGTTTTACTGCCTCTTATTACTACTTTTAAGTTAGGGTTTGCACCTCGCATCGGAAATGCGCTATCTAATTATCTTTTGAAAAAAAAAGGATACAAAAAAGAAGATTTGCTCAAGGCTGGCCTTGCTTTTCAAAGAGGAAGCGATGTTTTTGATTTTTTCCAAGGAAGAATTATGTTTCCGCTTTTTGACCACCGAGACAATGTGGTGGGTTTTTCGGGCAGATCACTTTCCGATGGTGTTCCCTCAAAATACATTAACACTAAAGAAACGCTAGTATATCAAAAAGGCAGCCATTTTTTTGGCCTAAATATTAGCAAAGAGGAGATAAAAAAAGAGAGCAGGGCAATTATTGTTGAAGGAGAATTTGATGTAATCTCTCTTTTTCAAGGAGGCATTCGAAATGCGGTTGCGGTAAAAGGAAGCGGGTTAACGGAGAATCAAGCAAATCTTATTTCTCGTTTTGCCCAAAAGGCAAGTCTGTGTTTTGATCAAGACTTGGCGGGTCAGGAGGCAATTAAACGAAGCCTTCCTTTTTTAGAACAGAAAGGACTAACAACAACCGTAATTGAGACACCAGACGCTAAAGATCCAGATGAGGCGATTAGGAAAAACGAGGCAGCTTTTAAGAAAGCATTAAGAAACGATGTCGGCGTTTATGACTTTTTACTCGCAAAACTTAAGCGCCTTTATGATCCAAAAACCGCAGACGGGAAAAGAAAGATTTCAGAGGAGCTTTTAGTTTTTTTATCCGAGATTCAAAATGAGATTGTTAAAGAACATTATCTTAAGAAGTTAAGCTTAGAACTTGATGTTTCTTATGAAAGCGTTTTACGCCAAGTTGAAAAGATAAAAAGCAAAAAAGAGGAAAAGATAAATTCTAAATCATCAGCGGGTCTGTCAAGAACAAGAGAAGAGGTTTTAGAGGAGTATTTACTTGCCCTTATTCTTCAGACCGAGGAGGTTTTGGGTATTTTTACAAAAGCAAAAGATATTCTTGCGGGTTTTGAACTTTCTGTTCCTTCGCATCAAAGGATTTTTGAGAGACTGACTCTTCATTTTGATAAAAGCAAGAGTTTTAATGGAAAATTGTTCGCAAAAACTCTTCCCCAAGAATTATTGAGCTCTTTTGATACTTGTTTCTTATTTCCTCTGCCAAAATTTTCAACCAGCGATAGATATCAAGAAGAGGTTGAAAAAATAGTTAATGAGCTTCGAACTTTGTACTTAAAATCAAAGATAAGACTCATAAGCGAAAGAATAAAGAGCCACGAGAAGGAAGGAAGAAGAGAAGAGTTAGAAACCCTCAAAAAAGAGTTCTCCCGCCTTGTTTCGTCGCTTTCTAAATGATACAATTCAAGGCGCCATGAAAAAAAAGCCACAAAATATTATCGCGGAAATTGTTGCTTCGGCAAAAAAGAGAGGATACATTACTCAAGATGAGATCCTTAATCTTTTTCCAAGACCGGAAGAGCATATCCCAGAACTTGATGAGTTATACAACAGATTTTTACGGGCAGATATTGATGTTTTTGAGAGCGTTGCTCAGGAGGCAGATGAGGGAAAGCCAATCGAGGTTTTGGAAAAAGAGCTTGAGGCGCTAACGGTTTTAACTGAGGGGACAATTTCTGATCCGGTGAGAATGTATCTTAAAGAAATCGGCAGAATTCCTCTTCTTACTTTTGAACAGGAGATATCTTTGGCAAAGAGAGTTGAAAAAGGGGACAAAGCAGCAAAACAAAAACTTACTACTTCTAACCTTCGGCTGGTTGTCTCAATTGCCAAAAAGTATGTTGGCAGAGGGCTTACCCTTTTGGATCTTATTCAGGAAGGAAACCAAGGACTAATTCGGGCGGTTGAGAAATATGATTGGAGGAGAGGATATAAGTTTTCAACCTATGCAACCTGGTGGATTCGTCAGTCAATAACCCGGGCTATTGCCGATCAGGCCCGAACGATTCGAATTCCTGTGCATATGGTTGAGAATATTAACCGCTTTTTGCGGACTTCAAGAAGGCTTATGCAGGAATTGGGCCGCGAACCCGCACCCGATGAAGTGGCAAAGGTATTGGGGATTGATCCTGATAAGGCTTTGGAGATTATTAAAATTTCCCAAGAGCCGGCAAGCCTTGAATCGCCGGTTGGAGACGAGGAAGATTCAAGGTTGGGTGATTTTATTCACGACACAACTGCGCCAACCCTTTTTGATACTGCTTCTCGCGAGCTTTTGAAAGAACAGGTCGAACAGGTTCTCTCCACCCTTTCCGACCGGGAAAGAAGGGTTCTTGAAGAAAGGTTTGGTCTAAAAGACGGCCGGGCAAAGACTCTTGAGGAGGTTGGAAAACTGTTTGCGGTAACTCGAGAGAGAATTCGGCAAATTGAGGCAAAGGCTCTTCGCAAACTCCGCCACCCTTCACGGGGAAATAAACTAAAAGACTATTTAGGTTAAGCTCTTTTTAAGTAGAACCTTCTTTTTTCCTCAGAGAATCTTTCGATCGCGTATCTTAACATAGTCCTTGGCATATTTTGGTGGTGCTTTTTAAGAAACTGTTCTTCGATCGCCTGGTTTCTTTTTCCAATTTCTCTTAACATCCAGCCAACGGCTTTATGGATTAAATCATGGTTATCTTTTAGAAGAATCTGCGAAATTTCCAAAGCATCGTTAAACTGATTATTTTTAATAAAGACATATGTTGCAAGAATAGCAATTCGTTTTTCCCATAAATTCTTTGACTTTACCAATTTATATAAAATCAATTTATCTTTGTCTAGTAGAAAATCCCCGACAATATTTGGTGCAGATAAATCAACCAAGTCCCAGTTATTTATGTTTTTTGTGTTTTTTAAATAAAAGTTAAAGATCCTCTTTTTTAAGGCTTTATCTGCCTTTTTATATTTATCGACTAAAATAAGTAATGCGGTTAATCGGTGTTCATGGATTTTGCTTGAAAGAAGTTTTTGCAAATCTTCTAAATTCAAATCAATATACTTTTTTGCAACCTGCCGTTGTTTTGGAACAGTAACTCCTAAAAAAATATCGCCCTGCCCATACTCGCCCTTTCCTGTTTTAAAAAACCTTGAAAGTATTTCTGCTTTTTTAGGATTTTTAAGTTTTTGCAGTTCTTTTTCTACATTCTTGCAGTCCATTTTTATGATTGTATCATTTTACCATTTGTTAAGTCTGGATTTTGACATTAGTAGGTGATAAAATACTCTCATATTCCGCCAAGTCTGACTTGGCTGGGAAGTTTGACTTTCCGGTGTAGCTCAGTGGTAGAGCACTCGCCTGTTAAGCGATTGGTCGAAGGTCCGAATCCTTCCGCCGGAGCTGATTATTGAACTGTTAATTTCAATATCATAAGGTCATCCACGGTTCCAAAACGAGGAAATTTTTCATAATCAGGATCTTCTAGAAGTATTTTCTGTATTTCTTGATTTAAACCTTGTAACCCAGCAGATTCAACAAAGCGGAAAAATGCATTAAGCCCTTCGGGAGTCGCAAGAGATGTTCCTGGAAGAACACCTCCATCTGTAAAAAGATATACTATCTTTATTTTTTCAAAAGGAACCATCGCAGATGAGGTAACATCAAAATTTGGAGCACCGGTTATTCTTCGTATAATACCAAGGTTGCCCTGATGCATTGTTTCTTGCATCTCTTTGGCAATTTCAAAAAAGCGAGGATCAGTTGTTCTCTGCTGCATTGTCTGTCGGAAAGATACGCCATACTTATCTGCAAGTTGTCTGGCCACTGCAAATGTTTCCTGATCTTTCTTAGATACGTCATCAACAGTGAGAAGTTTTGGCTTGCCCATATTATCAACTGCAATTACGAATACATCACCAGCATTTGCTACTTCGAGAGTATTGTTTTTTGTATCTATTTTTACTGCGGCAATACTCCCATAGGGAGTATTATGGCTGTGTTCTTGATAAGTAATACTACTAGAATGATGAGTTTTAATGTCTTCACCAATCCTTTTGTTTAAATATCCTAGGTTGGCTACAACGCTAAGAGAAGGGTTCAGGTCTCTACCAAATTGTTCCACCAATGTTGTGATATATCTACCACCAGTTAAACCTATTGTATCAAGCGTAGGGACGCTTTCTATCTGTGTCCCGCCATCTACAACAATAGCTTGTAGGACATCATTATTCCTTATCACCATACAACCGTCTTCAGATACTTTCTTTGCTCCCGAGTAGGGAAGCCCCTTTCTTGATAAGCCTTCTATTATGATTCTTCGTTCTCCTAATGTAATTTCCTTTGTTACTAATTGCTCGGGAGGCATTTCTTGAGAAGTAAGCATTACGTCTCCTGACAGAGTTAGGTTTTCCTTATTGGAACCTCCTTCTTTTGGTATCATGGAACAATTATATCAGTATGTATCAGCAAAATACGTTCTAACATAGTCCCCTCCAGAGGCGGGTAGGCATCAGGCGAAGTTAAATTTGAAGTAATTGTTGCGTCTGTTGCATCACAACCTCTGGATATTCTATAATGTCTTGCTAATTGGTTTGTCGAAAATCATCCCATCGGGCGAGTACTGTTTTATAAACAATATATGACTATTGTAAGGTTCTATATTACTGTTTAAACTTTTGGGTATAATTAACCCGATGTTAAAGAATAAAAAGAATAGACTTATTTACTTACTACAAGATTCTCGCAATCAGATTATTGGGCAGATTGAGAATTTGGATGAATCAAGGTGGGAAGAAGTGTTTTTGGGAACATGGACATTAAAAGACTTCGTGGCCCATCTAATAGGTTGGGATATATGGGGAAAGAAAGCAAACAAAGATATTCTCAGTGGTAATCTACCTAAATATTTTGTTTATGAAGATAGAGATTGGGAGGCAATGAATGCCCAATTTGTTAAAAAATATAGCAAGGGAAGTAAAAAGAGTTTGTTGCATAAAGTAAAAAAAACACATGAAGAAGTAATACATGATCTGAAGGAACTACCTGAAGAAGTGATTTTAAAAGATTTTAATGTACGAAGAAAAGGATATAGATGGACTATTTATGATGATACATGGACGCAAATAAAAGATGAATATGAGTATGCACAACAAATAAGTCGGTGGTTAAAAACAGGTGAAATTCAGTGATATATAATCCCCCCCCCATCATTCGAGCATTTGCAGACTGTGTCGGATGAGACGAATGTGGGCTCCTTACATCTTCATTTAAAGATATCGTCCTCTAAGGATTTTGCCAGGGAGAGAAAAAACTTTTCCATTTTTTTTTGGTCAAAGGGTACGAGTATAGTTGGTAAATCACTAATTTCTTTTACTTTAACAAATTGACTTGCGAGAGTCACTTTATCTATATGCCAGTCAAATTTTGCCTTTGCATCCTTAATAAGCTGATCTAATGAATAATCAAAAGATTGCATAATAAAGTAAAGATCAACAAAATCTCTGCCTCTCGTCCTCATAAACATAGTATGGACTTTATTAACAGCAATATCATAAAGACTATCTATATCTAAATTTTCGAATTTTTTTCCTTTGTTAATCCTAGGGAAAGGATAGTAATTAAAATCAACTTTTAGTTGCTCCTTATCTTGAAAGACTAAAATATAACTAAAAAGTCCTAAAAACTGACTCTTTTTTATTTCTATAACGGAAAACTTAGGTGAGATTTTTTTCAAGAATGCTTCAACTAGCGGTTGATTTACTTCCTCTTTTTCTGTAAATAGATCTATATCTTCTGATAAACGGTGTTGGAGGTAAAATTCAGCTAAAGCTGTTCCACCCGTAAAGTAAAAACGACTGGTTATTTGCTTTTCTTTGGATACCAATTCCAAAAGGTTAAGTTGTTTGGAAGTGAGTATAGTTTTCCCCATAAGAAAAATTCTATCGCTCTTCTCTTATATGGATCAAGGGCATCTTTAATTTTTGGCCAGGCCTTTTTAACCTCCTCTCTGTCCAGCTTTTCACCATCTAATCCATAATTTATAAGCTGTGTTATTCTCCATAATTTATACTTCTTAGGATCACTTTTTCTAAATTTTTCTTCATCTACGGACCAATTATACATATTCATATTATACCATTTTTGAAGCCTAGAATCCCAGCAGCTTATAGGTAGAATCAATAATTGCTTACCTTCAAAAGCTCAGCTTGTTTAATGTGTGCTAAAATGAGTTAATTCAAGCAAGTAAATATGAAAACAATTTTTTGCAACTTTCTCGATAGTCAAGATAAAAACGGTGTGATTAAAATAAAGCCGCTCGGTAAGGCTAAAAACCAGATGGACAAACCAATGCTGCCGGGCTGGAAGGATATTATTACTGAAGTTGTCATTGATAAAAAATATGCCAAGGGTTTGGATGGAATTGAGGATTATTCGCATGTCATAGTTGTTTACTGGATGGATAAAGAGAAAGAATGTCATCTGAAGCATCGTCCTCAGGGAAGAGAAAATGTGCCATTTGTGGGAGTTTTTGCCTGCCGCTGTCCGCAAAGGCCAAATAGAATTGCCATATCAACCGTAAAACTTATCTCCCGAGAAGGAAATTGTCTCAAAGTCAAAGGGCTTGATATTATAAATGGCACTCCGATTATTGATATTAAACCCTATACCCCTCAATATGACGAGGTTAAAAATGCTAAAGTCCCAGACTGGGTCAGTAAACTCGTTTTCTAATTACCAGTCATCTCTTCATATTGACATCCTAGATTAGTTTTACTACCATACAAGCATGAATGTAGTTAAATCTTTGACCGCATTTTTGCCAACATATACTGCCTATGCGCATTGGAGGTCAGAATGACAATTTAAATGACAGGAATAGCTTTGTAAGAATGGTTTGGACTAAAGAAGAACATGCCAGAAAATGCAAAGAAGAATTATTGATTCTTTGGACTGATTATTTTAAAAAAGAGCATTTATCGCAGTTCCCAAATCTTCATGAAACATTTTGGCAGGCGGCAAAAGTATGTTCAAAAAATAAACAGGAG
>JACPTT010000032.1 GCA_016192645.1 Candidatus Levyibacteriota bacterium
CGATTTATAGCGGGCAAAAAACTGCCGGACTGCTTCTACCCGCGCGTCTTTTTGCTCGATATCATAGAAAAAGATATTTTGCAGGTTTGGAAGCGCCGCATAGGCAACTGTTTTTGTGGGTTGAAAAAAAGAACTTTGGAAGTAGGACTGATTCTTGTGATAAGAGAGGTAAGAAAAAAGGAGAAGGTTAAAGATGATAAAAAGGGGTGCAATTATAAAGAAGCTTCCAAGCAGAAGGAGCTTACCCATAATATGTTATCTTTGCACATTTTTGAGGAGGTTGTCAAGTTTTGAGTCACGTCAGACGTGATGAGCGGGAGACGGGTATCGCACCCGCGACCTTCTCGTTGGCAACGAGACGTTCTACTACTGAACTACTCCCGCACTGAGTTCATTGATGGGTGCCGAGGGTCAGAGTCGAACTGACATAGCCTGTTCTTCAGACAGGTGCCGTGACCACCTTGGCTACCTCGGCCCAGCTGAGCTGGGTGCACAATGGAGGACTCGAACCTCCGACCTCCTCGGTGTAAACGAGGCGCTCTAGCCAACTGAGCTAATCGTCCTTGTGTATGTGTGGGTCGGAGAGGAGTTGAACCTCCACCCCTTGCGGGACATGCACCTCAAGCATGCGCGTATACCAGGTTCCGCCACCGACCCTTGTGTATGGGTTATTGTAGCATAATTAGTGCCCAGGGGGAGATTCGAACTCCCACGCTCTTTTAGGGCACTGACTCCTGAAGCCAGCGCGTCTACCATTCCGCCACCCGGGCAAAACACCTTAGTCATTCTATCAAACTCCAAAAGTCTTGACAATCTACCTTCGGTATTCTACGATACAACTGTATTGTAGAAGATGTGAAAATTTTAAGTTCTGCTTTTTTAAATAACCAGCAAATTCCAAGTATTTATACCTGCGATGGCGAAAATGTGAGTCCTCCTCTTTCTTTTTCGGAAGTGCCCAAGAATGCGAAAAGCCTGGTTCTTATTGTCGATGATCCGGATGCGCCTGCAAAAATATGGGTGCATTGGGTTGTTTTTAACATTGACCCCGCGATTTCAGAAGTTTTGCAAAATTCAGTTCCTAAAGCAGGGGTTGAAGGGATGACAGATTTTGGCAAGCCTGGCTACGGCGGCCCATGCCCGCCCGCTGGTACTCATAGATATTTCTTCAAGCTCTATGCTTTAGATACAGTTTTTAATTTACCTCAAAATAGCGACAAAAAAGCGGTTGAGGAAGCAATGAAAGGTCATATTTTGGATTCGGCAGAGCTAATCGGGTTGTATAAAAGGCAAGGAGATAGACCCGCCTAAGCTTACTTCGCGTCTTACCTACTATCCGTAGCGCGGCTCGAAGAGCGCTTGAGCGGCGGGCTTAAGAAACTCTAGAAACTCACCCGCTTAAGCGAGATCGTTAAGAGTTTCTAAAGGAGGTGATAAACAATGGATAAAAAAGATTTAGTGGGAAAGGTTATTCACTACTACGACAAAATAGGGGTGGCGATTGTTAGGCTTGAGAAAGTCTTGAAGGCCGGAGATAAAGTTAAATTTTCAAGAGGCGATGATGGTTTTGAGCAGGTTGTTGAATCAATGCAAATAGAGCACGCCGCAATAGAACAAGGAAAGCCAAAACAAGAGGTAGGAATAAAGGTCAATCAGCCAGTACACGAAGGAATGCTTGTTTATCTAGCCTAATTTTTTCTTGTCCGTTCTTTACGCCTGGCAGGTGCAAGGATCATTGCCGCAAGTTGGGCATGGATCTAATTTCATTCTCTCACCCCCTCTTTTTTTATCCTTTTTACCACTTTAATATGCTACAATTTACTTGTCAAGAGGGAGTTTTCCATATTGACAGAATTTTTTAAGGGAAGTATAGTAATTTTATGTTAACGAAAAGCGATTTAAAACAAATTAGAGGAGTTGTTCAAGAAGAGATTGCGGACGTAGGTCAAAAACTAAGCGGAAAGATTGATAAGCTTGATCAGAAACTCAGTGCAAGAATTGATGGGCTAGATCAGAAGGTTAACAAGCTAGATCAGAAGGTTAACAAGCTAGATCAGAAGGTTAACAAGCTAGATCAGAAGGTTAACAAGCTAGATCAGAAGTTAGATAGGGTTCAAGAGGATATTGCTGAATACCTTAATACTTTGGAACCGAGAATAACTAGCGTAGAAGAACGGGTGGGCAATATCGAAGAACATGTTGATCTTCCCAAACCTCAATAGGCAGTTTATGTCAATTCTTTTTGCGGTGTTAGCTCCGGCGCGGAAAGCGCTACCTCCCAACCTCTTTCTTCTCTTTACTGGCTGGCCGTTTACAAAAAATGTCGAACTTCATTTGATTAGCTCGCCCCGCCACGGCGGGCCTCGCTTGCTCCGGCGCGGCGCCCCCACCCGCCGCGCCTCCGAAACTGTCGGCTCGAACTGTCCGTCTTTGGCGGACTAAAAGAAAAACGCAAAAATTTTAAAGAACTTTTAAAGAAGAAAATAAAACCATGATTAAATACATCGCATATTGTAGAAAATCTACAGACGAACCGGACAGACAAATTTTGTCTATTGAGGCACAAGTTTCAGAACTTGAAGAATTCGCCGCAAAAGAAAATTTGAAAATCTCTGTTGTCCGATTGCGCCATTAAAAAAAGCAATTTCTAAAATTGTTGAGTCCATTTACAATATACAAATTATTCGAAAAGAAAACAATAGCCCGAAAGTGTTATTTAAGGTAAAATATACTAAAGGATAAGATATAAAAATATGCTTGTAACAAAAGAAAATATTAGACGATATCTATTGTTAAAACAATTACTTTTACCTCCTCAATCACTCAACGGACAAAAAGGGATAGATATGGTTTTTAACACTATCCGTTCTATTCAGTTTGACCCGCAAAATCCTTGCGGGACAAATGTTGATTTAGCTTTGCAGGCAAGGATTAAAAATATTCATCCGCAGGATTACTATTTATGGCTTTATAAACAAAAAAAAGGAATCGAATGTTTTGACAAAGAATTATGCATCGTTCCAATTAAAGATTTTTCTTTATGCAAAAAATTATTCTCCAATAATTCAAGAAAAAAAGTGGACGACTTTATTCAGGAAAATTCCGTTGCAATTAACAAGCTTATCTTAGGAATAAAAAAGGGT
>JACPTT010000008.1 GCA_016192645.1 Candidatus Levyibacteriota bacterium
CGGGCTTATTCTACGGGCCCGAATAATACTTTCAGAAATGGCAAGAGCACGAGGCTCTTCAGCCAATTTAGAAAAAAGTTCATATAACTCTCCTTTTGTTAAGCCATTTATCAGATCTGCCGCTTTTACAGAAAGTTTATGATTCATTCGCATATCAAGCGGACCTTCCTTTTGAAAACTAAATCCCCGCTTGGCATCTTCAAGCTGATGACTTGATACCCCTAAATCAAAAAGAATTCCCGATACTTGTTCGAAATGATTTGAACGTGCAATTTCCCCTATATCCCTAAAATTCCCTTGAGCCAACGCTAATCGTTCCCAATATTTGATTTTTGATTTTTGATTTTTGATTTTTTCATTAATGTATTCAATCGCTTCTTCATCACAGTCAATTCCCAAAACTATCCCGCCACGCTTCAAAATCTCAAAGCTGTGTCCTCCTCCACCAATCGTTGCATCAATATACTTTTTACCCTTCTCAATTCTTAAAAATTCTAAAACTTCTTGTAAAAGTACGGGTGTGTGAAAATTGTTCATGCACTTTTCTCACGTTCTTCTCCTTTAACAAGTCTTTTTGAGATTCTGTCTATATTTTTTTCAAGGTTCTTTTTATACTCTTCCCAAACTATTTTGTCCCAAATTTCAACATAGCGAGACAATCCTAGGAAGACAACCTCGCCTTTAATCTTTGCAAATTCTCGCAAGTAAGCTGGTAATACAAACCTTCCTTTATCATCGAGCTCAACGAAACTGGCTCCGCCAAGTAAAAATCGCTGTGTTTCTCGGGTTTCGGACTGAATAAAAGGCCTTCCCTCTGTTCCTTCCAAAAGCGCCTTCCAACTTTCCTGCGAGACGACAATAAGCGAGTTTTCATATCCAAGCGTTATAATGAGCTTATCCCCCAAAACACTTCTTAATCTTTTTGGGAAAGCAATTCTATTTTTCGCGCCAACTTTTCCGTCATATTGTCCAAGAAGCATAAAGTCCTGCCTTTCGAAAGAAGCGTTCCACTTCTTCCCACTTTAGACCACTTTATTCCATTTTGAACTGTTTTTACAGCTGTGTCAAGAGGGAAAACGACCAAAATAGTGTGCATTTTTGGGCTAAAACACTAGATAGGAGGTGTGAGGCAAAAGTTGAGGATTATAACTCGATGCTATCTTCTGCTTGAAGGACTTTGCCATCTGTTTTTACTATTTTAAGAGTTAGCTTAATCGCTGAAACGACCTTGTCGTATCGGCAAACGCCAGAAGAACAAGTGCCAAATTCCCTATAATCTATTGCTATCTTTTTATCCCCCGGTTTAACTTTTATTTCTCCGATCAGTCCCTCCGGCACTTCTTCGCCATTGATCTCTTTTGTATAAGATATTTGATAATCCACAGATTCAATACCGTCAATATTTGTTATTTCAAACTTAAGCGCTTTTTTATCGGATCGAAGCATTAACGCGAGTCCTAAATCAGCAGGTAAGACGGTTGGAATAACCTGCTCCGAAATCTCCGGCGGTATTTCGGAAACATCCCTAGAGGCTGATTTTTGAGAAGAAAGAAAATAATATCCTCCACCGAGCAAAATAATAACGAGAGCCGCCGCTCCCACATATATTGCTAATCTTTTATCCTTCATTGCTGCTGTTATAAAGAATACAGTAAATTTTATGCCCCTGTCAATGCCGGCCGACTTTTTTCCGCTATCTCTGCCTGACGCTCCCTCACTAAAGCATAGAATCTTAGCCCAAATTGCCTTGAGCAATCCCCGTCTTGTCTTATTCCTAACCCTTTGCAGGATTGAGCTATCTTCCTCCTAAGCTCTTCAGAACGGTCTTCGCTTAGCCCTTCTGGATCTTGCAAAAGAGCCTGATTAATAAAAACGCTTTGTAATTCTTGACCAAACGGGCTAAGGGCAAAACCCCCGCCATTAGCAAAAATATGTGCTGCTGTTAATTCGTCCGGCGATAATTGCCTTTGTTGATCAGGCAGTAGATGAGTGTTGTTTCCAACGTCTAGTGGAGGAACCCCCTTTGGAGACGATTCCAAATTAGCCATCTTTCTAGTGTTTAGTAAAAATACCTACTCTAGATGTAAATACAACCTTATTGTAAGGTCTATAACTATTTTGTCAATAGAACAAAACGCATCACTTAAACTTTTCGGCAAAATACGAAGCGAGACTCTCGACTTCTATTCGTTCTTGTTTTGTTGTGTCGCGGTCGCGAACTGTTACGGTTTTATCCTCAAGACTTTGGAAATCAACGGTTACGCACCAAGGCGTGCCGATTTCGTCTTGCGAAAAGTAACGCTTACCAATATTGCCCCGATCATCAAACGCCACTACCCCATCTATCGATTGCTTAAGATCTTTGTAGATACTTTTTGCCACTCCAACAAGTTCTTCCTTATTGGCAAGAAGAGGAAAAACAGCAACCTTAACTGGAGCGAGTTTTGGGTGAAGCCTAAGAACAACCCGCTCTTGCCCTGAGCCGGCCGTTGGGTCTTCAAAATATGAATCGATCAAAAAGAATAAGGCCGACCTGTCAACCCCTCCGGATGTTTCTATCACCCACGGAGTAAACTCTTCTCCGGTTTCTTCGTCTTTGTAAGTTAAGTTATGACGCGATAAATCCCAGTCTCCCCGGTGATGAATTCCCTCAAACTCTGACCAGCCAAACGGCGCATTATATTCAATATCTTCGGCAAATCGCGCATAGTGCGCCCGCTCGTGATCTTCATGTTTTCTAAATCGAAGATTTTCTTTTTTTAGACCCAAAGAACAGTACCAACTCATCCTCTGATCTTTCCAGTATTCAAACCACCTATCTCCCTCTTTATCATTATTTTTAATAAAGAATTCCAACTCCATCTGTTCAAACTCTTTTGAACGATAAGTAAAATTCCCCGGAGTTATTTCGTTTCTAAAAGCCTTTCCAATTTGGGCAATGCCGAAGGGAATTTTTATTCGTGTTGAGTCCAAAACATTCTTAAAGTTCACAAAAGCGCCTTGGGTTATTTCGCCGCGTAAAAAAACCTCGACTTGCTCTCCTTCAACAACGCCCAAATAGGTTTTGACCAAAAGATTAAATTTTCGAGGTTTGGTAAATTGACCCCTTTCCTTACAATTTGGGCAGATTGCCTCCTCTGGGGCTGCAGAATCGTTTTGGACGAGGTGATCGGCTCGAAACCTATGATGACACTTCTTGCACTCAATAAGGGGGTCTGTAAACGCTTCTACATGACCGGAGGCCTGCCAAACCTTGGGGTTCATAATAATTGAGCCGTCAATCCCAACCACATCGTCTCGCTGGTTTACCATGCTTTTCCACCATTGTTTTTTAATATTGTTTTTAAGCTCTACCCCTAAAGGTCCGTAATCCCAAAAACCAGCAATACCCCCATAAATCTCGCTTCCCGGATAAATAAACCCCCGCCTTTTGCAAAGAGCAACAATCTTCTCCATCAAGTTTGAACCAACCATCGTATTTTCCGCCATAATGCTATCATATCAAAAAAAATCAAGCAGATAAAGAAAGAATAATATAAATTACAGAAAGCGGGAAAGAAGGCGTTTTGATTTGAGACGGCGTTCAAGAATTGATTCGATAAAAACGGTCGTATTAACAGAGTGAACCTTCCATGATGGCTTGTAGTAGCCAAGAATCGTGAGGAGTTCGATTTCGAATTCATGAACGACAGAGGCTATATCTTCCTCTTCTGCTAATTGGGAAAGAACGTCTTTCAAAAGAAAAAATGCCCTTCTGTTTTCCTGATTCTCCGGGCACAAACCATCAACAAGCTCGCAAATATGATAGGCAAAACCTACTTTGGTAAGATTTTCTTTAATAGAGGAAAAATCAGCTATTGTTTCCGCCTCTGTTAGAATCGGTAAAGCATGGCCTTTATGAAGAGAAAGTCTGGAGAAATTAAGCAGTTCAATATGCGGGGAACGCCGACTTGTAATTCTTCGAACCCCCACCGCTTTTACCTTTATTTTGCCAAAACGTTTTGTCAAAACAGTTAAAATCCGATCTGCCTCGCCAAAATTCCGGCGCTTTATAATAATTCCCTCTGTTTTAAAACTTCTCAAGGCGGTTTTAAATATCAAGCTTAAACTCTTTATCGGTAAGCAATTCAAACTTCTCAACCGTTTTTCCATTAACTTTAACTTCATACTGATTGTTATCTGTTCCCGGCTGTTTTTGAATAAGAAGAGGCAATGGCGAACCCTTTTTCAGTTTAAATGGCAAAGTGTATTTTAAGGTATATGTTGCCGCTCCCAATGGCCTTACTACCAAAAACCCGTCAAATACGGTTTTCCCAAGCTCTTCGTAAGAAGTAACCTTGACTTCCGAACCTTTACTGTCAAGAAGTTTGCTCCCCGCAGGCGCATAAACCCTCACCCAATTTCGCAAGGGCGCATTTAAACACATTCCGCCTCTCTCTAAATTGCAATCGGAAGGAGGATGAGGATTTTTGTAGTCTATTGTTACCGTCTTTGTTACAACACCGTCGCTTGAAACATTTATTTCCTGAGAAACCGATTCTTTAACAAATAAATTAGCCTTTTGACCGCCAAAATTTGCTTCGTTAATATGTAAATAATCACCATCAAATGCTTTTATTCTGCCCGCCGCATTAAGCGCTTCAACGCCTTTTTGCGCCTCCTTGTCGTAAAGATAAAGCATAACATGTTTTTGATCGATTTGGGCTATCATATCCTGCATTAGCGGTCCCCAGTATTTTTTGGGCGAGGACTTTAGCGCCTTCTCCATAATTGCGTAAAGGAGTGTTCCCAACATGTCCTTTCGCCGTGCCTGAACAGCCGCAAGATCGGTATATCTAATATCTATGCTCTGAGGTGTACTTATAAGCCTCTCAAGCTCGTAAATAACCTGAGGACAATCGCATCTTTTATCTGTTTTGCTAGTAAATCGAACTCCGCCGGCATAAACCTCATCGTCTAATATCTTTATTGTTGAAACAAGAACATTTGTATCTAGAGCTATAATCCCATCCACTTCTGTTTTTCCCCTTGTATTTTTATAAAGAGAGTTAAAGGTTTGCATTGATTCAATAAAGTCCGCAGATAAATTTGAATCTCGCAAATTTAAAGTAGCAACGTTTGGTAAGTATTTTAGAATTGGTTCTGGAGCTTTTGGCTTATTAAGTAAAGTATTATCCAAATTATAAATATCGCTTGAGGTATCTACATGAACCACCCCTTTCTCCAGCCGAAATATTGCATAGGCCGTAATAAATCCTCCTGTTGGACGCAGTTCGTTATCATTTTGAAACAAAACCAAATATTTTTTGTCTTCCGGATCTCCAAGAAGGCTTGGCAATATCTTTATTAATGGCCGGGCTTCGACAAGCAATGAGACCCCTTGATCGGTAAGAGAGCGAAGTCTTACCATCTGCTGTTTTATTTTTCCTCCGGCAATAAAGGAAGGGTAGCGGTTGGGATTAATACCATCAATCTCTTTTTTGGCTAGTTCAAGGTCTTTTACCACCTCGTCAATGTGAGGGGTAATTTTTCCCATGGTTAAGACGGCGGTTTGAATTCTCTCCTCGGCAGACCCCAAAACAAAGCTCCCTCCTTGACCCTCTAAACCTAAAAGATCGGTATACGGCTTTAGCGAATCGACAACTGCCACTGCTGCATCAAGACCATGAAATCCAGCTTTCACCAAGTGGTTGGCATCGTTATAATAAGCGCCAAAAAAAGGAATAAATCTTGTAAAAGAAAGAGCTTGCAAATCGCGTTGGGTTTGTGATAGGCTTTGCCTTGTTTTCTCAAGCTCTGTGCTTGCCAGTTCAACGTTCTGCTTTTTAATCGCATCCCAAGCGCTTCTTGCCTGCGTGTAGGTTTTTTGGGCAGACCCAAATGCCTTTTGTGCTGGCAAAACAACAGTAAATACCGTAGCTACCGCAATTAATAGAAAAACACCCAGTAAAACAAATATCGTTTGCTTAGGAAATCGTGATTGTCTATTTTGGGGATTGAAGGAAGTATTTTCCGAAATGCTGGGTTTGGATGAACTTAAATCAATTTTTTCAAACTCATTCATAATATGATCATATACAGCTTTTACAAATAACGTCAAGTATCAGAGTGCTCCTTTTCCGGAAATCATTGCCCAAGGAGTTTGCAAGATAATCCACAAATCGTAAACTATAGATCGTTTTCTCACATAGTCTGCATCCATTTTTATCCGCTTATCAAAGTTAATCTCGCTTCTACCCGAAACCTGCCAAAAGCCGGTTATTCCGGGCCTAACCGAAAGCACCACCTTTACCGCGTCTTTTGTTTTGGGATACTTTTTTTGCTGTTCTCGCAACTCATCCGGATAATAAGCCCTAGGACCTACCAAACTCATTTCGCCTCTAAGAACATTTAGAAGCTGGGGGATTTCATCCAAAGAGTGTTTGCGGATAAAACTGCCAGCGCGGGTTATCCTTGGATCGTCTTTTAACTTATAGCTTCCTTTTTTGTAGGCGTCGAATAATTTTGAGAATTTTGGATTTTCCCGCAAAATCTCGTGAGCATTCTCTACCATCGAGCGAAACTTAAACATCTTAAAAAGCTTGCCGTTTTTCCCCACTCTTTCCGGCGTATCTGCAAGAATAGGACCATAAGAATCAAGCTTTATTAAAATTGCCACGATAATAATTATCGGAAGAAAAATAATTAGAAGAAGAAGAGAAAAGGCAAAATCCAATATCCTTTTTACAATTTCATAATAAACACTCTTTTTAATCTCGATATACGGCATATATTATGTAAGATTCTCATGCGGGCTACCAGTTAAGCTCTCAACCAATTTTTTTATCTTTGGCACCGAATTTTTTGGGCAAACGAGCAAAACATCATCTGTATTTATAACAAGCATTTCCGAAAGATCAATGCCAACCGAAAGCTGCTCGGTATAGTTAAAAACCAAGCTGTCTTTAGAGTTTTCAAGCAAGACCTTTCCGCGCGTTACATTCTCATCTTTAGCAGTGCTTAATGCTTCTTTTAACGCCTCCCATGCGCCGACATCGCTCCATCCAAAGTCGGCTCCAATCACATATCCGTCCTTTTGATCAATCTTTTCCAAAATTAAATTATCAAATGAGATTTTTTCTAACTTAGGAAAAAGTTCGCCTAGTGTTTTTTCGTACGCCTCTTTTCCCCAAGCCTCTTGTATTTTTTGAAGTATTATCTGCATTTCTGGCGCGAATTTCTCGTATAAAGAAAGTAAGAACGAAGGGGTAGTACCAAAATATCCCGTGTTCCAAAAGTGTTTTGGGTCGGAGTGGAATTTCTCGGCAACTTCAGGTTCTGGTCTATAATGAAAACTTTTAAAAGTGTATAGGGATACTCCGTCGATATCCCCCATCGCGCTTCCTATTTCAATCCATCCTAAGTTTTGGCTTGCAAAGCGAGAACTTTGGCCAACAAAAACAATCTTATTTTTGTCTTTCTGAAGAATTTTCTCGCTCGCAGAAATAACTTTTCTAAAAAGATCTTCATCCTTGACTAGGTGATCGCTCCACAGAATCATAAAAGGCTCGTCTTTGCTGACTTTATTAAGTATTGCGGCTATAAGCCCAACAGCCGCCCCTACATCTCGCATCTCTGGCTCAAGGATGAAATTTTCTTTGGGAATCTGAGGTAATTGAGAAAAAAGTATCTCCTTATACCTTTCTCCGGAGGAGATGTAAATATCTTTTGTGTTGCATATCGGCAGTATCCGCTCAACTGTTAACTGAAGCGTAGATTTCTCGTCTATTATTTTTTCAAATTGCTTTGGCGTGTTTTTTCTAGATAATGGCCAAAGCCTAGTGCCTACTCCCCCTGCAAAAACAACAATCTTCATAAATTTTTCTTCTTCGCTAAAAACTCATTAATCAGCGCCATCAACTCTTCTTTAAACCTTATTTTATTAAATTTTCTTGCCTGTTCCACGCAATCCTTAGAGTTAAAACTTAAGTTCTGAAATTGTTTTACTGTTTTAGCAAGCGCATTGCTTGTTTGATCATAAAAGAATATCCCGGTTTTTCCCTCAATTACCGTTTCCTCAACGCCTCCACCCTTAAAAGCTATAACTGGTTTTCCAAAACTCTGCGCTTCTATTACTGTTAGACCAAAGTCTTCTCTGCCCGGAAAGATCAACGCGCGACAACCCTTATAATAACTTACCAACTCTACGTCAGTCAAGTTTCCCAAAAATTCAATTGTTGGTCCGGCCATAGACTTAAGTCGTTTTCCTTCTGAGCCTACTCCGATAATCTTAAGCGGCAATTTGAGTTTATTAAATGCTTCGACAGCAATGTCTATTCGCTTGTAAGGAACAAGACGAGAAACAATTAAAAAGTATCCATTCTGACTTTTATAGCGAGGGGTGACACGACTAGGGCTCCCATGAGCGCGCAGTTCGTTCGGTTCCAGCTTGCTGGAGAGACTAGAACGAGCACTCATGGGAAAAGTCGTGGCAGGACCCCGAGCGGCAAGAAGAGTAACTGGCGGATAAACAACCTCTGATTCTCTTCTATAATATTTCTTAATTCTTCCTTGAACTTCTTTTGAAATTGCAATATACGCATCGGGTCTCTGCGCTGCAACTCTATCCCAAGTTCTTAGGTAAAAAACAAAGGGCTGAGAAACTTTTCGAAAAAACCCATTTTTGAAATATTCCTCATACCCGCTCCATAAATATCTTGTGGGAGTAAGGCAATAACAAATATGAAGTGTCTTCGGTTTTGTAATAATTCCTTTTGCCGCCTCGCTTGTTACCGAAATTACTAAATCGTACTCGTCGAAAGAAAAGCTTTCAAAAGCTAAAGGCATGAGCAATGGATAAAACTCGTGCGAGGAAGAAACCAATGGAAAATGCTGCAAAAAAGATGTTCGAACGTCAAACGCTTGCGCCCAAGGCGCCTTCTTTTTATGGTAAACCGATGTATGCAAAGAAGCCTTAGGAAATAACTCATGAAGAGCTAAAAGAAGCCGCTCGGCCCCTCCCCATTTATTAATCCGATCGTATACTAATGCTACTCTCATGGAATCAAACTGAAATGTAAAATGAGTTTATCCTGAACCTGCCGAAGAACAACTTGCATATACTGTAAGCGTCTCTCTTGCCATTTTTTCCCAAGAAAACCTCCTCGCTCTTTCCAAACCCTTTTCAATATTTTTGCTAAAATGATTTAAATCATTAAAGCAGACGTTTCTCATTCTCTCTACTATCTCATCGATATCATATGGATTGAAGTATAAAGCCACATCTTTGCATATTTCTTTTAATGCCGGTATGTCTGATGCCAAAACCAAACACTTATTTGCCATTGCCTCCAAAGCTGGCAGCCCGAACCCTTCCATAAGAGATGGCATAATAAGCGCTAAAGCGTTTTTATAAAGACCCGCCAATTCCTCATCGCTCGCTTCGCCATAAAAAAGAACCGAGTCTTGAAGTTTCGTTGCTTTTACTTTTTCTTTCAGCCGCTTATAAAAATAATCCTCTCTTCCCACCAGAATCAACTTCGCTTCTGGTTCTTGACTTCTGATTTGATCAAATGCTTGAATCAATCGACCTAAATTCTTATGCGGATACGCATTACCTACATACAAAAAATACTTTTTATTTGTAATTTTGAATTTTGAATTTTGAATTTTGAATTTTGAATTGATATTTGTCCCTTCATAAGTAACTACTATTTTTTCTGAATCGACTCTAAGATGATCAACAATTTCCTGCTTCGTTGCATTTGATACCGTGATAACTTTCGCCGCTTTTCTGGCTGCTTGCCCGATTACAAACTTGTATCCTAAAAGTTTAAGTTGATATAGTGGTAGCGGAAGTGTTGAGGCTTCTCCGGTTGGAAAATGATGCAAAATTAAATCATGAATTGTAACAATAAACGGCTTATTGTAAAAAATTGGGACAGAAAAATAGGGAAAATGAACTAAATCAAGTTTTTCTTTATTCAAAACCGGAGGAAACCGTAGCTGTTCTTCAATCGTATGCCACCTAATGTCGGCTCTGACGAGCCTAAATTTTGAATTTTGAATTTTGAATTTTGAATTTTGAATGTCTTTATTGAGAGCAAACAAAATATACTCATTGCGTTTGTCTATAATTTGAAGGTTGTAAACTAAATTTCGTATGTATCTCCCAACTCCCGACTCATCCCACAGCCTCGCATCAATCCCAATTCTCATGCTCTTAAGTATATCATAGAAGTTTATCTTACTTGAGATTTTTGAGGGTAAAGAAGAGTTTTAAATTGATTCCTTGCCTTACTAACCAAGTAATAAATTTTGGATATTTGCCCGTATAGTGCTTGTGATAAAAAATCTTCATTGCCTCAAAACGGGCTTTAGTTACGCGAAGACGCGTTTCTTTTGTTGCGCGCGTTAAATGCTGTGAAATGCTTTTAATACCGCCGGAAACGCCTTTGTAGTGCAAAATTTTAACTGTTGGCACAAAATATACTTTCCATTTTTTTTCTTTTAAGCGATAACAAAAATCAAGATCATCTCCATACCAAAAAAAATCTTCATCCCACCAACTAATCTCCTCCCCTGCTTCACGTCGCACAATCATAAAGGCGCCGGAACAAGAATCAATTTCATGAATTGCTGACAAATCTTTCCATCCCAGGGAATATCCTGCAAAAATCCGCGACTTTGGAAAAATCCGCGACAATCCGGAAAAATGACAGAATGCCCTCCATGGTGTTGGGAATCCCCTATGACAGCTGTCATCCAACTTTCCATTTGGCAGTTCAACCCGACAAGTTGCCGCTCCGGCATCTTTATGCTCATCCATAAAAGAAACCATCGTCTCTAATGTTTTTGCATGAACGCAAGTATCAGCGTTAAGAAATAATACATATCTACCTTTTGCTTGCCGAATCGCCATATTATTCCCATTTGTATAGCCCACATTCGTTTTATTTGCGATAAGAATAACCTCTTTAAATTCTTCTTTAACCATCTCTGCCGAACTATCGCTTGAGGCATTGTCAACCACAATTATTTCCGAACTAAGATCGGAGCGGATATTTTTTTTAAGAGAAGCTAAGCATTCCCGAAGCAACTCTTTGGTATTAAAAGATAAAACAATTATCGAAAGGTAAAATTTTTGCATGTGTATGATATATCGATATATCAGGCAACAACTGATTGATATACTTCCTCTAGTTTTTTGACAATAATCTCCCAATCATATTTCTCCTCAACAACTTTTCTTGCTTTTTGGGCGATTTCCCGATACATTTTTTCATCTCCAATAACTCTGATTATGTTATTTGCTAAGCCTTTTACATCATCGGCAATCAAAACTTCTTTTCCATCTTCTGCTTGGATCCCTTCAATTCCCAAAGATGTAGTAACTACGGACACGCCAGATGCCATCGCCTCTAAAATCTTAAAACTCGTCCCGCCCCCAACCCGAATTGGAGAGAGCAAAACATCTGCATTTTTAAAGATTTCCGCTGCATCCTCCGGCGCATTTTCATCAAAAACAACATCTTGATCATTACCTAATTTTTTTATTGAATCAGGAATCTTTTTTCCCACAATCCACAATTTCGGATTTCGGATTTCGCCCTGCCTGCCGGCAGGCAGGGATTTCGGATTTCGGATTTCCGGCCAAATGACCGTTAGAAGCCATTGAACGGCGTCTCTATTTTGAACCCACCTAAAATCCCCAATAAACAGCACTCTTTTTTCTTTTCTACTAATTTTGAATTTTGAATTTTGAATTTTGAATTTAGCCAAGTCTACTCCATTCGGCACCACCGCAACATCATCTCTTTTCATCAAGCGCTTTTCTTCTTCCGATACCGCTACAAGCTTTGTCACCCTCTCCCAAAACTGCTCTTCCCAATATTTTAACTTCATAATATCGAATAAAAGAAGAGGTTTTACAAAAAAGGGCGCGTTCTTAACAAACCGCTTATAGACAAGGTACTCTATGTTATGTTCTACTAAAACAACCGGAATATCGCTTGATGGAAGATTTTGCATCACATACGAGGTTTCTACATGAATAAGATCATAGGCATTTCTCTTAAGCTCTTGTATAATTAACCGTGTCATTTCTAAACTTGTATGTCCAACCAGCAAAAACGGATATGCCGACAAACCGGTTCTTAAAATATTAGTAAAAGACCATTGCTTTTTTCTTTCAACATAAAGAACTTTTTTACAAACTTTCTCAACATATTCGATATCACTTTGTGTTTGATAAGATC
>JACPTT010000007.1 GCA_016192645.1 Candidatus Levyibacteriota bacterium
CAACATCAGTTCTCCGTTGATTGAAGCGTTTGCTATTCCGGGCGTTTGGGAAGTAAATGCTCTTTCCCCAAAAAAATAAAATAATCCGCCCATTGAACCCTTCTGAAAATACTGCGCGATAGCTAAAAAGCTTTCAAAGATCACGCCGAGAGAAAAAACAAGCGCAATTTTTGCAAACGATATTTTTTGCTTTACAACGTAAAGTCCGAAAAAGAAAAATTCAAAAAACTTCAGGAGTCCATACCAACCAGCCATTGGATTTTTGGCCCGAAGAATACCAATTATTAGAAGGAGGGTGAAAAAAAGGAATAACCATTGGGCAAATTTGAAATTTGAAATTTGAATCCGATTAAATCGGAATTGAAATTTGAAATTAAGACTTTTTTTGTAAACTTTCCTTCCGAAAGAAAATAAAAGAAGAAAAACGACTAGAATATCGCTAAGGTAGAGAGTGGGAGAGAGATAATCGACCCGCACTCCTAAAACATGACTAAATTCGGGCCAGAAATGGCGTCCTAGCTGCGTTGGTAAAAAGAGAAGCACTAAGTAAAAAATAATCCGTTCGATTGTCTGTGCTTTACTCACCCTGCTTTGTGCGCGGTTTAATAACAAGCGTTCTTTCTCTTCCTTCGCCAACAGACTCCGAGATTACCTCCTCGTCATTTTGCAAAAACATATGAACAATACGCCTTTCCCAGGATTTGAGGTTGGGAATGAAAAACTCTTGGTTTTCCTGCAAAACTTTCTCTTTCGTCTGGAGAGTTAGATTCTGCAAAAAATCAGAGCGGTTTTTTTTATAGTCGCCGATATCAACCGAGATGCGGACAAAACGGCCTATTTTTTTTGAAACAGCCAAAGAAAGAATAAGCTGCAAAGCTTCTAAATTCTCTCCGTGATAGCCGATAACTATTCCGCTATCCAGGGTTTCAAGAATTACTTGCGCCCCTTCGTCGTTTAAAAAAACCTCGCAGTCTGCGGAAATACCCAGATGCCCAAGTAAAATTTTGCTCTCCTTATCAATTATTTTCCGCTCGTCTTTTTCTTCCCTTTTTTTACTTTTTGCCACGTCAGGCGTGGTTTTTGTTTTTTTCATGGCTTTTTAAAACGGCTTACCCATTCGCTCAATCCGCCCAAACCCGAAACTTTATACTGCTGCAGTATACCAAAAAGCGTAAAGGTGTTCCAGTAAAGAGATAGTCCTATGGGAAATGTGTAGGAAAAGAATCCAATCATAATCGGAAACAAATAAAGGCTTTGCGTTTGAAACGCCTTGGCAAAATCCTCTTCTTTTTTCTTCTCCTTCTCTTCTTTTTTAGGAACAGCGGCTGCACTTGAAAACATCATTTTTGATTGAATAAACTGAAAGGCTCCGGTTAAAATGGGGACAAGGATTATAAGCGGCATTGCCGAGATAAGCTGGGAAGGGTTCTGCCCTAGCACAATCCCAAAAAAGCTCTGCTCCCAGGGCTGCGAGAGCTTAAGAAAATCTAGGGGGTAAACAATTTTATTTATCTCCAAAACAATAGAATCTTTACCAACAAGAACTACTTTTTGCAACACGGTATATAGCGCCCAAAACATAGGCAGCTGGATAAGAATCGGCAAACAGCCTGCGGCTGGATTTACCCCATGCTCTTTATAAAGAGCCATTGTTTCTTTATGAATTCGCTGCGTATCTCCCTTATGCTTTTCTTTCAGTGTTTTTATATGAGGCGCGATGTCTTGCATTTTTTTTGACGCTTTAAGCTGGGATGTTGTTAGGGGATAAAGAAGAAGACGAATAAAAATCGTTAAGACGATTATTGAAAAACCAAGAGAGTAGGGAACGCCCAAAAAGAAAAGAACTTGGTAAATTGCTACCAAAATATTAATAATTGGGTTAACTAAATAAAGATCAAATATATTTCCCATAGGGTTGGCATCTAAGAAGGCGAGCAAGAGAAAGACGTGCGCCTCTAAAAATCCCATACCTTGTGATCGCGCGCCTTGCATATTCGGAACACGAGGGTTTAAAACGGCAAAAAGAAGAAACGCCTAGGATGCTTTTCAAAATCCGAGAAATTAGTGCCTGATAAATGAAAATAAAAAGGAGAATAATTTTTTTCATCCTAAAAGCTTTTCCTTTTTAAGAGCGGACTCAATCTCTGCGTAAAGGTTTTCCACAGTTTGAAAAACTGCCGCTTTCTTAGTAAAAAAAACAATATCGTAACCTGTTTTTATTTTGCTAAACATTTTTTCTATACACGCGCTTAGTCTTCTTTTTAGCTTATTTCTAATAACCGCTCTTTTGTCAACCTTTTTTGAAACAACAAAAGCATACCTATTATGTAAAAGCCCATTCCGAGCAAGCCTGACATTAAAAAACTGTCCGCCGTAACCCCTGTCTCCTACAAGTCTTGCCGGTTTGCCAAGTCGGTAAATGCGTTTAAGCATTAGACGGTCAGTTTCTTTCTTTTCTTTTTTCTTCTTCGTTTTATAACTTCCCGTCCCGACCGGCTTTTTGTTCGCATCAAGAATCCGTGCTTTCTTTTTCTTTTGAGCTTTTTCAGTTTTATTCTTTTTTCCATTAGAACAAATAGTATAGCAAAAATTCTTCTTTTCTCAAAGCAGCAAAAACGATCTAGTTTTATACGCAGTCAAAACGATCTAG
>JACPTT010000033.1 GCA_016192645.1 Candidatus Levyibacteriota bacterium
GTAATCAAGCGGGCTTTTGAGGCCGGGGTTACTAAGATTATAAATGTTGGCACAAAGATTGATTCGAGCCAAAAAGCGGTGGAACTTGCTTCTCAATACAAAAACTTATATGCGATAGTGGGAGTTCATCCTCATCATGCGGATAAGCTAGGGGTTGGATGGGAGAAAGAGCTTGAAAAACTCTCTAGGGCGCCAAAAGTTGTTGCAATTGGCGAGTGCGGGATGGATTATTACAGCTATAAATCAAATGATATTGTGGATCCAAGGGTTCAGAAAAAGGTGTTTATCAAACAAATCGAATTAGCCCACAAACTCAAGCTTCCTCTTCAGATTCACAACCGCCATGCAGGAGGGGAGATTCTTAATGTTCTGTTAAATCATAAATCTTATCTTGCAAATCCTCCCGGCATGTTTCATTGCTTTTCGGGAAACCTAGATTTTCTCAAAAAAGTTCTTGATCTTGGATTTTATGTTGGTTTTGATGGTAACATTACTTATAAAGGCAAAGCGCCTGGCGAAGAGACAGAGCTTTCCGAGCTTGTTAGCTACGCACCATTGGATCGAATCGTACTTGAAACAGATAGTCCATTTTTGACTCCTGTTCCTCACCGCGGTAGCAGAAATGAGCCTTCTTATGTTATAATTATTGGTGAGTTTGTGGCACAAATAAAGGGCGTATTGTTTGAGAAAGTTGTTAGGGAGACAACAATAAACGCAAACACAATCTTTCGATTAAACTAAGGTATGACAGATTTTTTTGATGCTCTATTTGCCCGCTATCCTACTAAAACAAGGCGTTTTTTGGAGCTTTT
The DNA here is from genome assembly GCA_016192645.1 of Candidatus Levyibacteriota bacterium. GTDB lineage: Bacteria > Patescibacteriota > Microgenomatia > Levybacterales > UBA12049 > JACPTT01. Next base: position 813 of record JACPTT010000033.1, read on the forward strand.
GCCGGGTTTTGTTTCCTGGACACTTATCTTTGCTCCTATCTGGGGTTCGCTTTTTATCCCATATGTTATTGCGTACTTTATTATCTTTTTTGATGTTTACTGGTTCTATAAGTCTTTTTCCTTGGCAATAACAGCCTTTATTGCCTCAAAAAAAATAGAAGAAGCCGAAAAGAAAGATTGGCAGGCAAGAGCCCAAAAGTGCAAAGGTTTTAGAAATCTTTATCATGTTGTAATTATTCCCAACTATACAGAAAAAATTGCAAAGCTTAAAGTTTCAATTCAATCTATTGCCTCTCAAACATTTCCAGCAAAGCGAATATTTGTTGTCTTGGCAATGGAAAAGCGAGAAGAAGATGCAAGGGTAAAGGCTCAAGCTCTGATTGGCGAATTTAAGAATAAATTTGCCGCAGTAATTGCAACCTACCATCCGGATGTTGCGGGAGAAGTAAAAGGCAAATCTTCAAATCAGGCGTTTGCGGCAAAATACGTATATCGAAAATTGGTAAAAAAAGGAATTATTGATATTAATTTTACAACGGTTTCCTCCGTTGATGCGGATTCTATTTTTGACAAGCAATATTTTTCCTACCTTGCCTATAAATTCTTAAATGACAGAAATCGCTACCATAAATTTTGGCAATCGGCAACTGTTTACGACAACAATATCTGGAAAGTTCCTGCGCCGACTAGAATTATTTCCTTTTTTGGGAGCCTTTGGCGAATGGCGGTTCTTGTTCATGGCGATCGTCTTATCTCAAACTCAACCTACTCCTTATCTTTCAAGCTCCTAAAAAAGATTGGATTTTGGGATACCGATGTTATTCCCGAGGATTATCGAATTTTCTTTAAGGCTTTTTATAAACAAAGAGGGAAGGTTTGGATTGAGCCAATCTTTCTAAAAACATCTATGGATGCACCGTTATCGTCAAGCTACTTAAGAAGCCTTAAAACTAAATACGAGCAGGAACGCCGCTGGTCATGGGGAGTGTCTGACGATCCGCTTTTTATTAAATGGTGGTTAACCGTGCCAAACGTCCCTTTCTTGAGAAAAACAACAATGCTTTTGAATGTTTTAATTGATCATTTCCTCTGGCCTGTAAATTGGTTTATTATAACGATTGCGGCAAATATTATGCCTTTTATAAACCCTGTTTTCTCTCGCACCGCTTTGGGATACAATCTGCCAAAAATGGCAGGTTTTATCTTGACTTTATGCATTTTTGCAATCGTTGCAATGATATTGATAACTCTTAAGAACAATCGCAGCGCCTCACAGACATTGAGTGTACGCCGCTTCCTTTTTCCTCTGGAATTCGTGCTTTTGCCAATTGTTGGTTTTTTTCTTTCGACCCTTCCTGCTTTAATTTCCCATACCCAGCTTATGCGCGGTAAGCGTCTTGAATATAAAGTTACAGAAAAGTCATGAAGTTTGCCCATCTTGAAAAAACAAAAGATTTTTGGTTTTTGATTATTATTTCTTTTGTTTTTTTCCTCTTTCGTTTGCCTAGCCTTTTTGAGCCTTACTGGTATGGAGATGAAGGCATCTATCAGGTTATTGGCATGGCGCTTAAACAAGGGAGATTACTTTATGCAGAGATTTGGGATAATAAACCACCGCTTCTTTATGTGCTTTATGCCTTTTTTTCTTCCGATCAATTTAGCCTAAGGCTGGTCTCCTTAATCTTTGGACTCTTTGCAACGGTTGCGTTTTTTTTCCTTGCCAAGCTTCTTTTTTTAACTTCAAAGAAAATTATTTTTTATACAACTTCTCTTTTTGCAATTCTTTTTGCAATGCCTTTTCTTGAGGGTAATATTGCAAATGCGGAGAACTTCATGTTGTTTCCAATCCTCTTAGCAGCGCTCTTAGTGGTTCGGCACCTCTCCTCTAAAAACCGCTGGGAACTTTTGGGAGCCGGATTTTTGCTTTCTATCGCTTTTCTTTTTAAAACGGTTGCCATTTTTGATTTAGCAGCTTTTTTAGTGTTTTTATTTCTTGTATTGTATAAAGACAAAAAGCATTTTGTTTCTCAAATTGGCGACTTTGCTATTTTTTTGGGGAGTTTTTCCCTGCCCATATTGGGAGTTGCCTTATTTTTTATCTTTTCTGGTATTTTTACGGATTTTTTTAATGCCGCCTTTTTCCAAATGGTAGGTTATGTTGAGTATGGAAATAAGTTTTTAATCGGGCAGGGACTTCTTTTTTTCAAACTAATTTTGCTTTCTTTTTTCCTCGGCTTCCTTTTTTTAAAACGAACTGTATTTTCACACGCCTCACTTTTTATACTTTCTTGGCTGGCATTTTCCCTTTTTAATGCTTTTTTTGCCCAGCGGCCTTATACGCATTATCTTTTAGTACTTCTTCCAAGTTTAGTACTTTTCGCAGGACTTATCTTCCATGGTGGGTTTTTCAAAGAAGGAACATTTAAGTTAGCTCAAGCGATAAAGATGCAAAAAGTGGGACTTACGGTTTTTCTGCTTCTCCTTTTTATTCTAGGCAAAAACTTTCATGTTTATGGCAAGATCTCCTCGTATTACCAAAACTTTATCCTCTTTATGGCGGGTAAAAAAAGCGTTTTTTCTTACCGAGTATTCTTTGATAGGAATACGCCGAGAGATTATGCCGTTGCGGAGTTTTTGAAAACTCACACAAAAGAAAAAGATCAAGTTTTTATTTGGGGGAATAATGCTCAAGTTTATACCTTGGTTGGCAAATTGCCGCCAGGCAGATACACCGTTGCCTATCACGCAGCCTCAAGCCGCGCTTCACTTTTAGAAACCCAGAGTGATCTTGAAAAGAAAAAGCCAAGATTTATTGTAATTATGCCAAAACAAGGTCAAATTCCCTATCCGTTATCTAGTTATTCTTTAAGATTTATAATTGAGGAGATCTCAATTTATGAAAGTATTCTTTAGTACTCTTCGAAGCGACAGAATTCTCTATGTTGGTTTTTTGCTGTCGGTTGCTCTTATTATCCTAACAACGGTAGTAATCCTATTTCTTTATAGGAGCTTACCGCCTTTTATTCCTCTTTATAATCAACTGCCGTGGGGAGAATCAAGGCTTGGAACAAAAATTGAGATATTCATCCCCGTTTTTTTAGCCACCCTTATCTTTAGCACTAATGGCATTTTGGCTTCTCTTCTTTATTTAAAAATACCGCTTGTTGCTCGTATATTTTCTATAACAAGCCTTTTAATCTCGTTTCTTTTGCTTCTTTTTATTATACGGTTAATGCGGCTCATGATCTAATATGGAGAGTATTTTTTATCCTTTTCTCGCAGCATTTATTGCCACAATTTTGGTAGTGCCCCCAAGCTTAATTATTCTTAAAAAGGCAAGGTTATATGATGATCCAAGGCGTCATAAACATCCAGCTATTATTCACAAAAAGCCAGTTCCAAGGGGAGGGGGGATACCGCTTTTTATCGGTATTATTTTTGCCGGAATATTTTTTCTTCCTTTAACCAAGATTACCGGCGCTCTTTTTTTCGCTGCCCTTATTGCTCTTATTATTGGCGTTTTGGATGATAAATTTGATATTTCTCCATACCTTCGCTTCCTTGCCAATATCGCGGTGGCGCTTATTATTGTTTTCTTTGGGGGAGTCAATATCGCTTTTATTACAAATCCTTTAGGCGGAATACTAAATCTTTCGCCTCTTTCAACACTAATCAGTTTGCTCTGGCTTGTTTGGGTCATGAACATGCTAAATTGGAGCAAGGGTGTTGATGGGCAAATGCCGGGAATTGTGGTAATATCGGCAATAGTTATAGGAATTTTAAGCATGCGCTTTTCTGATTTTTCCCAAGAGACACTGATTGCTACAAAACTCTCTTTTATTATTGCCGGAGCATCTTTGGGTTTTTTGCTCTTTAATTTCTATCCGGCAAAAATATTCCCCGGGTATGGTGCAACCGCTGTCTACCTTTTGCTTGGAGCGGTATCAATTATATCTTCGGCAAAGCTGGCAACGGCAATTCTTGTTATGGGCGTACCAATGGTCGATGGCGTATTCACTATTGTGCGAAGAATTTTAACAGGCCGTTCTCCTTTTTGGCACGACAATAAACATCTTCATCATTTATTGCTTCGACTCGGCTTTAAACAGCCAGCTATTGCCGTTTTTTATTGGTTCGTTTCTGCTTTACTAGGGGTGACTTCGCTTCTTCTCTCAAGCCGTGGCAAACTTTTTGCTATTATTATGTTGGCAGTAGTCGTGGGAGGAGCACTGCTTTTTCTTCATTTTATTTTACGGAGAAATGAAAAAAACACTTTTTAATATACTTAAGCTACTTAGGGTAAGGCAATGGATAAAAAATCTAGCGGTTTTTGCCGCCATTGTCTTTACCGGTCAGTTGTTTGAGATCGAAATTTTTCAAAAGGTCTTTATCGGTTTTTTGGTTTTCTGCGCTTTATCTTCTGCAATCTACATTGTTAATGACATTTTTGATATTGAAAAAGATAGGCTGCACCCTTTTAAAAAGTATCGTCCGCTGGCTCATAATGATATCTCAATAAATTTTGCTTGGGCGCTTGCGATTCTTTTGGGTGCCGTCTCTTTATATGTTGGCTTTTTTGTAACTCCCGCATTTTTTATTTTGCTTATTATTTACTGTCTTCTTCAGCTTGCTTATTCCTTTTTCTTAAAAAACATTGCGATTGTTGATGTTTTAGCAATAGCCGCTGGATATATCCTACGGGTGTATGCGGGAGAGTTTGCCTCCGGCTTTCACATCTCGGTATGGCTCCTTATGACTACGATAGCAATCTCTTTGTTTATTGCCGTTGGAAAACGAAGGTCTGAATTAACACTTGTTTCTCGGTATTCACATTCTCAAATAGCAGCGATTAGGAAGTCGCTTTCTCATTATTCGGAGCGACTTTTGGACGTCTATGCGTCTATTTTTGCAACCTCAACCTTTATTACCTACTCTCTTTTTACATTTCTGGAAAATCCGGTAGGGATTAAGATATCATTTGGGTTATTTTTGCCTGATTTTTTGCCGGTGTTTTTTCAGAAAAAATGGCTGATGATAACAATAATTCCCGTAGTGTACGGACTTATGAGATATCTACAGGATATATACGAAAAACATGAGGGAGAGAGTCCTGAAAAGGTTCTTCTTTCAGATATCCCGCTTCTTACAACAGTAGTTGTTTGGGTGGTTTTGGTTATTGGGATTATTTATTTTATTGGTTCGTAGAGACTATTCTTTACGAGCGTACTGACTGCTTATAAAGCCTGTTCTGCCGTCTTCTAATTTAATTTCCAACCAGCCTTGCGTTTCGCTTATTAGTTCATATGCTTCTTCGGGATTTACTCGTCCTATCTCTTGTGAGTCTAAAGAGGGGCTCTCCCGCACTCTTAAAAATCCAGTTGGAGTTTGAAGAATAATTACTTTTTGTTTTTGGAGCGTTGGGGTCGCTGATGGAGAGGCAGTACTTTTTATTTCATCGGTTATGCCAAGCGAGATAAGTGCCTCGAGTTTGTAGCCTAAGACAGTTCGGATACGAACTATTTTTTCGTTGTAACCGCTTTTTGTAAGCTTTAGTGTGTGATCTGAAGGGGTAACATCTTTTAAAAGCAGAGGAGTGATGCCTTTTAGGCTGCTGTTGAGAAAAAGATCTGCTTTGTCTGGCGATGAGAGAATTAAAATTTGTGCAGTCTTTTTATCCTCCATGGGAGTTAGGGTTATAATGCTGCCATGGGAGGCGGCTCCTTTTCCAAAAGTCCGATCAACCGCTGTTAAAACTGATTTTGCGATTTTGATTTTTTCCTCAAAGGGCGAGTAGCCCCCTTCCTTTGGAGCAAGTCTTATTGTATATTCTCCGCTTTTAATCATATCGGGCAACTCACATTTACAAAAAGGCGTTTCGCCAATTGATTTTCCATCCAAGTACACCTGGCTTTTTGGGGTGGAGGTGACCTGAAGCGCTCCTTTTCCGGAGGAGTTGGATAAAAAGTATGCCAAAGCCGTAATTGCCGGAACGGCAATAAGAAATGGAATAACAAAAAGCAATACCTTCTTCATCGTAACTGACAATATTTTACTATAGCACAGTTGTGTGATACCACCAAACCCACCATTTACTATAGGCTCTTGACAGGTGTAGGACTCTGTGTTATACACATAACACTCTAGGAATTACAATAAAAACTACAAGGGTGTTTTCACCCAAGTATTTTTTTTGTTATTGGAAGACTAGCCTTGCACTACAAATTCTCAGATGCGCAAAAACGATAACGACAACATTAGGCAGAATTGGGGAAGAACCTACTCCTTCTTACCAAAGATTGATCTATTAAAAGTACAAAAGGATTCATATAAGTGGTTTCAAGAAACTGCCATTTCTGAGATTTTAGAGGAGATTTCTCCGGTTGAGGATTTTACCGAAAAAAATTGGAGCCTAACTTTTGGCACATATCGTTTTGGTAAACCAGCAACAACTCCTCAAGTTGCCCTTAGCAAAGGTATTACCTACGATGCTCCGCTCTATGTTAAAACCACGTTGTTAAACAAAAAAGCTGGCAAAACTCAAAATCAAGAAGTATTTTTAGGCGATATTCCTCAGATGACAGAAAGAGGAACATTTATTATTAACGGTATCGAACGTGCCGTTGTTAACCAGCTTGTTCGTTCTCCGGGCGTTTTTTTTACCGCCACACAAGATCCTATTATTGGAAAAACATTTTGCAACGCAGAGATTCGCCCCGTACACGGTTCATGGCTTGAGTTCTCAATTACAAGACACCAAACATTGACAGTAAAGATAGACAGACGCCGAAAATTTCTTGTCACAACATTTCTTAGAGCCCTTGGTCTTTCAACGAATGAAGATATAAAAGGCCGGTTTGCCGAACTTGGGCAGCATATCGATGCTACTTTGGAAAAGGACGAGACACAAAATGAAACAGAAGCGCTTGTTGAGATATTCAAAAAGATGCATCCCGGTGAGCCGATTGTTTTGGAAAGAGTAAGAGAAAATTTCAACGCCTTGTTTTTTAATAACAGGCGCTATGATTTGGGAGAAGTCGGCAGATATAAGTTTAATAAGAAGCTTGAGGGAACTCCTGGTTTTAGGCCATCAACGCAACGAGTTCTAACAATGGAGGATATTATTGGAACAATAAGCTATTTACTGCTTTTAGAGGTCGGTAAAGGAGCAATTGACGATATTGATAGCCTTGCCAACAGAAGGGTTAGAAGCGTAGGAGAGCTTGTGGCAACAACTGCTTTTCGAGTTGGATTGTTGCGGCTTGAAAGAAGCATCAAGGA
>JACPTT010000034.1 GCA_016192645.1 Candidatus Levyibacteriota bacterium
AAATTAAAAGAGAGCCTTTCCTTTGCCGATGAAAAAGTGGGTGTTGAAATTCTATATCAGGCACTAGCCGAACCAATTCGCTGGATTGCCAAAAACGCCGGCGCAGACGAGGGATGGGTAATGAAGCACGTTGAGGAATCAAAGGTTGATGATTATGGTTTTAATGCGATGACGATGGATTTCGGTTCAATGCTAACCCAGGGAATTGTTGATCCAGCCAAGGTTACTCGTTCGGCTGTTCAAAACGCCGCAAGCATTGGGATAATGGTTATTACCACAGAAGGTCTGATTACCGATTTACCGGAAAAGAATCCGCCAGCCGGCGGACCAGGAGGCATGCCCCCGGGCGGAATGGAATACTAGATCAAAATAAAAAATTAAATATCAAAAAGTAAAAATAAGCCTCGCTTAGCGGGGTTTTTTTGTGCTAAAGCGTGGTATAATTGGGTCATGACTGCTAGTCAAATCATTCAAAAACACATCTCCTTTTTTGAAAAAAGAGGGCATAAAAGAATTTCAAATTCTCCCTTGGTTCCAGAAAATGATCCAACAACGCTTTTTACAAGCTCCGGGATGCAGCCGTTAGTTCCTTATCTTTTGGGAGAGCCTCACCCCCAAGGAAAAAGATTGGCAAATGTTCAGAACTGCTTTCGAGCACAAGACATTGACGAGGCGGGAGATAATCGACACACCACTTTTTTTCGCATGCTTGGTAATTGGAGTCTGGGCGATTATTTTAAGAAAGAACAACTGCCGTGGTTTTTTGAATTTCTCACGAAAGAGCTAGGTCTTTCTGCGAAAAAGCTTTATGTAAGTGTGTTCGAAGGCTACCAAAACATCCCTCGCGATGAAGAATCCGAGACTATCTGGAAGGGTTTATTTGAAGGCGCTGGAATTGATCCGGAAGGCAGAATTTTTTACTATAGTGCTGAAAAAAACTGGTGGTCACGAGCCGGAGAACCAGAGAAGATGCCATCTGGCGAGCCAGGCGGACCAGATAGTGAAGTCTTTTACGAATTTGATGTTAAACATGATCTCAAGTATGGAAAAAAGTGTCATCCAAATTGCCAATGTGGCAAATTTATGGAAATTGGCAATTCAGTTTTTATGCAATATCAAAAAAAAGGAGATGGAGCATTTGTGCAATTACCACAAAGAAATGTTGACTTCGGGGGAGGATTAGAGCGGCTTTTAGCAGCAGTTGAGAATCAAAACGATATCTTCCAAACAACACTCTTTAATTCGATAGTTCGAGCTATAGAACTAACTACGGGCAAAAGCTATAGAAATAATAGTCGCTTAATGCGAATTGTTACCGATCACTTTGTTGCGGCTGCGTTTATTGCGGCATCAGGAGTTGCGCCGTCTAATAAAGAGCAAGGGTATATTTTGCGAAGACTTATTAGAAGAGGCTTAGATAACTTCTATCAATTGGAAGGAAAAGAAATTACGCCAATTCTTGAGTTAATTGTTGAAGAGTATAAAGAAACCAATTTATATCTTGTCGAGAAGTTTGAAAAAATAAAGGGCGTTCTTTTAGAGGAAGAAGAAGCGTACAAGAAAACACTTCATCAGGCGAAAAGGTATATCGAGAAAAAATATCGTGGTAAGCAGATAGGTGATGAGCTGAAAGGTGTTACTGAAGTCTCTTCGGACGATGCGTTTACTTTATACACCACTCATGGGCTATCTCCAACACAAATAAAAAGTCTAGGGTATACGTTTGACGAACAGGCGTTTGCCGAAAAAATGAAAGCACACCAAGAAGTTTCTCGAAAAGGGATGGTAAAAAAGTTCCATGGCGGGTTGGCGGATCATCAGGAAAAAACAATTAGAGGCCATACCGCAACCCATCTTTTGCACCAGGCAATTAGGGATGTCTTGGGAAAACATGTTCATCAAACAGGATCAAATATCACTACAGACCGAATTAGATTTGATTTCAATTATGATAAGAAGGTGATCGATGAAGAACTTAAAAAAATTGAGGAGATAGTTAACCAAAAGATTAAAGAAAATTTAGCGGTCCATTTTGAGATTTTACCAACCGAAGAAGCAAAAAAAGTAGGTGCAATTGGACTTTTCGAAGATACATATCAAGATAAATCAAAAATATATTTTATTGGAGGTTCGACAAGCTCACCTCAAGATGCCTACTCGGTTGAGTTTTGCGGAGGACCTCATGTTGATTTTACAGGAAGGCTTAAAAGATTTAAGATAATAAAGCAAGAAAATATTGGACGGGGACAAAGACGAATTTACGCCGCTTTAGAGAATTAAATATGAATTTGCCCTTTCTTTCTCTTTTTGGCAAAAAAGAAAAAAAGCAGTATTTTTTAACCCTTCTTTTGTATGAAGAGAGAGCGGTGGCGTTGGTCTTTGAGGAATTTTTGGGCAAGATCAAGATTTTAGGAAGAGGGGAGGAGTATTTTAATACCTCTTCGGAAGAAGCACCACCGGAGGAATGGCTGGAGGTTTTAGATAAGGCTATCTCTGCGGCAGAAAGCGCTCTCCCCCCAAATATTGAGACACAAAAAACTCTCTTTGGCATAAAAGAAAGCTGGGTAGAAGGCTCAAAAATAAAAAAGGAGTATCTTGAAAAACTCAAGAAACTTACTGATGCCTTGGGGCTTTTGCCAGTAGGGTTTCTAGTTATTCCCGAAGCAATAGCACATCTTCTTAAAGAAGAAGAAGGCGCACCTGTTTCGGCAGTTCTTGTTGAGGTTGGTAAAAAAAATATTTTTGTCTCGGTTTTGCGAGCAGGCAGGCTTTTGGAGACAAAAAAAACAAGAATTGAGGATTCGGTTTCCCAAACTACCGATCGAATCTTGCATCATTTCGTAAATTATGAAGTGCTTCCTTCCCGTATTCTTATTTTCGGCGGGGAGGATAACGAGAAGTTTTCTCAAGAATTTATCGCTCACGCATGGAGCAAAAGCCTGCCTTTTTTGCATGTCCCCAAAATAACAGTTTTATCAACCGATTTTGATACAAAAGCCGTAATTTTTGGCGCAGCTGCCCAAATGGGTTTTGAGGTTTTAGAGAGGGAAAAAGACATTGAGGAAAAAGAAACCTTAACTCAAGACTTTGGTTTTGTCGAAGAGCAGGATATTGCGGTATCTTCTCAAAAAGAAATCCCTTCTCCTCAAGAGCAGCCCATAACGGTACAGTCCCATGCTACTTGGGAAACAAAAAGCAACCCTTTAGCCATCAGGGATCTTGTATTGTCTTTAACAAACGGTGCCATTTCTATCCTTTCAAGACTTCCTATAAAAAATATCCGGCTTAAAACTCCTAACGTTGCAGGCAGAAAAATAATTTTTATTCCACCGCTTATTGCGGCTTTTTTTCTATCTCTTCTTCTTTTGTACGTCTTCTTCCTTGGTGCAACGGTTGTTTTAACCCTGGATCCAAAAATCGTTGAGAAGGATCAGGAGGTAGTTTTTTCGACGGTTTCCTCAACAAACGTAGGTTCACAAACCGTCAGCGCGGAGTTTGTTTCCACCTCACAAGATGGAAGCACAACAGTTCCTGCAACCGGGAAAAAAGAAGTAGGGGACAAAGCAAAGGGTGAAGTAACTGTCTATAATAGTAGTCTTTCTGGGGGGAAGAATTTTTCAAAAGGAACTATTATTACTTCTTCAAATAATCTTGATTTTACTCTTGATAGCGAGGTTCCTCTTGCTTCAGCTTCAGGAGACGCCAGCTCTATAAAACCAAGTAGTAAAAAAGTCTCTGTTACAGCAAATGATATTGGTAAAGAATACAATCTTCCTTCTGGAACAAAATTCACAGTTGACTCACTAGACCAGTTCGTTGTTATTGCTAAAAATGATACGGCTTTTTCGGGCGGGACAAAAAAAGAGGTTACGGTTGTTTCAAAAGATGATTTAAGTAAAGCCACTGAGGAAATTATCGAAAATCTTGAGGAAAAAGCAAAAGACGAGATAGCAAGCAAAATTTCCTCAGGAAAGGCGATTCTTCCTATCTTCTTAAGTACGGCTTTAACAAAGAAAGAGTTCAGTAAGGATGCCGAAGACGAGGCGCAGTCGGTGACTTTAAGGGCAACAGTTTTATATCAGGGAATTTCTTATAAAAAAGACGACTTGCATTCTATAGCTTCGGCGCTTCTTCAAAATAGTCTCAAAGAGATGGTGATTGCTCAAGGAGGAATTGCCTATGACGTAAAAACATTGAAGAAAAAAAGCGAAAAAGAGGTTTTAGCAACTCTTAAGATTAAATCCCCTCTTTTGCCAAAATTAAATAGCGAAAAAATCAGTCAAGAAATAAAAGGCAAAACTTTTGAGGAAGCAGAAAGCATCCTCATGAAGCTTCCGCAAGCGGCTGATGTTCGCATCTCACTTCATCCGGGTCTTCCCTTCCTGCCAAAAATCCTGCCTAAGACCTCCAAAAATATTAAACTAGTCGTTAGAAGCAGTGGCTAAGTACTATTACAAAAAAAGTTCTCGAGAGAGAAAAAAAACTATTTTTCGCCTTTTGGGTCTTGTGATTTCTTTGGGCGGGGTTCTTATTCTTTTGTATGTTTCGCTTCCTCTTATTTCCTGGCAGATTTACTTTGCTCCAGTTTTTGCTTCACAGCAGCTAGCCTATCCTATCCCAAAAACAACAATTGTTTCCGAAAACACAATACAAAGTCTTATTACGGAGGCTACAAATACCATAACAGGCGTTGATTACACCAATGCCCAAAACTGGTTTCCCAGTTATAATCCGCCGTCTGGCAAAGAGGCAGGAAATCCCAAAGTATCTTCATACGCTCTTTCAATCCCAAAACT
>JACPTT010000035.1 GCA_016192645.1 Candidatus Levyibacteriota bacterium
GCCAGAAGTTATGCAGCAGCTACTTGAAGATCACTCATCAGATATCCAGGCACTTTTAGATCAACTAAAGACAGCACTAAATACTATTCTTGGGAAAATAATCACAAAGCTTGATCCAACAATTGCTGTTGAATTGCAAGGCATTAATGATGTTGCTGAAGCAATGCCAATTCCTTATCCATTACCAATGGTATCAGGAGCAACTGTCTCAGAAGAAGTTAAGAATGTTCTGCAAAGCATTTTAACAAGAACTGAAGATTTTGCCGGACACCAAACTCATGATAAAAGAGGATTGATACAGGGCACGCTTGATACGGTGGCAACTTTAAGAGGGGCTGAAGAACAATTTCCAGATTTAACAGAAACATTATGGCACATAACTCCTTATGATTTAGCCAAAGGTGTACTCAGGACAGGCAAGCTTGCTTCAAGACAATATCTTGTTGATCAAGGTGGTGAAGCAACATTTCTTAATGAGGGTATAAAAGTAGGTAAAGATTATGTTGTAGTTGGCGATACAAGGATGACTAAACAAGAGTATGATAGCTTAGTTAGAAAAAAACCAACTTTATATCGTAAAAAAGCTGACCAAGAAGGTCACCAGGTTGTTTTTTCCCGAAATGGTCCTTATAGAGGTGGCTATGACCAAAGAAGAATGGGAGGTGCCTTCGTATTCAGTGAGCCATCACTTTTTGCAAAATCTCAATTCATGGAAAGTGATGGTTGGCACTTATTCGATCCTACATATTCTCATGAGCGACAAAACAGTCCAGGTTTTGCGGTAGACCTTACTAGAGAACCATTTGTAATTGCAGTACGCGAACAACATCGAGAAGACTTTGAAGCATTTGTAAGAAATGAGTTAGGAACATCAAAAATTTGGGCTGCGACCATGCCCGATCCTGAAACATGGATGGCACAACATGTAACCTATTTGCCGCACTGGGATGCAACAACTGAAAATGATGTGCCCAGACAAGCCGTAGGCAATGTTAACAAAAAATTTAACAAGCAATATAAGATAGATGTTTCAAGAGGCAGATTTATGCCAACAGGTGAGCAAGGAGAAAACGCCGTCCAACAGTTAATGCCATTATTTGAATATCAAGCTGTGGCCTAACCTTTTACTTCACCTTTTACCAAATGCCTGCTATGAAATCCTGAGTTTTTACGACCCCTCTTGACAAATTGTATATGTCTGTAATATACCTTTCATAAGGACGGTGTATGAAAAAACAACTTAAGAAACTACCAAAATTTAGAAACGAGGACAAGGAAAGGGATTTTTGGGATAAAGCAGACAGCTCGGAATATTTTGATTGGGATAACCCAATTGAGCTTGATTTGTCCAAATTAAAACCTTCCACCGAATCCATTTCTTTAAGATTACCTGCCTATCTTTTAGCACGGGTCAAAGAACTGGCCAATAAAAGAGATGTTCCTTATCAATCTTTAATGAAGATATTTTTGGCAGAAAGAGTAGAAAATGAATTGAGGCGGAAATTTAATCGGCAGTAAGGGCTTCGAGGCCGGGGAGTTTCTCTCCGCTTAGAAAGGTCAGCATTGCGCCCCCTCCGGTTGAAACAAAATCAAACTTGTCAAACAGCCCGATTCTTTTAATAAACTCCGTCGTATCCCCTCCCCCAACTACTTTATATGCGCTTGATTCGACAATTGCTTTTGCTAAGTCTTCTGTTCCACGCTCCGAATCAGAGCGAGGGGAGCCCGCAGCAGGTGATGGATTTTGGCGCAGCGAGGGAACAAAATTTTCGCTGTTCGCATGGCGAGCAGTTTGCGAGTGCGGAACAAGAAAATTTTTGTTCCCGAGCAAAGCGCCTATCCTGCCCATCGGTCCGTTCCAAACGATTGTTTTTGCCTGCTTTATTATCAAAAGAAATTGGTTAAGGCTTTCCGCAGTAATATCTGTTCCTTCTTGGTTTGAGGAAGCAACAATAACTTTGCTGTTTAGCTTTGCTTTAAACTTCTGGGCTTCCTGCGCAATCTTTCCGCCAACCAAAACAAAGTCTGCGAAGTTTTCCATTTTTTCAATTAAAGGAAGCTTTGTCTCGATTTTTTGCCCGCCGATAACAACAATCAGCGGCCGTTTTGGATTCTCTAGAATTTGACCAAGTATCTCTACTTCTTTTTGTAGTCTCAAGCCTGCATAATGAGGAAGAAGTGAAGCAACTCCAATAATTGAGGCATGATTTCTGTGGCACATGGCAAAAGCATCATTAACATAAATATCGGCTAATTTAGCAAGCTTTTGAGCAAATTCCTGTCCTGAGCCTGCTTGCCCTGAGTTTACCGAATGGGTCGAAGGATTTCTTTCCTCGCCCTCATAAAATCGCAAATTCTCTAAAAGAAAAAGGCTCGGAGTTATCTCCCACCCTCCAAATCCATCCCGTTCTCTGACTTTAAACTTTGAACTTTGAACTTTGAACTTTTGGCGAAGCCACTCTGCTACCGGTTCCAAACTCAAACTTTTATCAACTCCCTTAGGTCTGCCCAAATGTCCACCAATAATCACCTTCGCTCCTTGTTCTAACAAATAATGAATCGTAGGCAATCCAGCAACTAATCTCGTATCATCCTCAACTCTAGCCTCTAACCTCTGACCTCTAACTTCTGACAGCGGGACATCCAAATCTGCTCTCACAAAAACCCTCTTACCTGCTAAGTTAGCATTCTGAATTTTAGGAAGTTTATACTTCATATCATTCAACAATCGA
>JACPTT010000046.1 GCA_016192645.1 Candidatus Levyibacteriota bacterium
TTGATAAATTAAAAACTTTTGAGGTTGAGCATGAAAACGCAAGCGTTTTTGCTGTCGTTGACTGGATTGATTTATCAATGCAAATGGGTGAAAGTCCCCTGGCGGCAGATATGGACTGGACACAGAATAATGCCGTCAACCTTTTAACCGTCCACTCAAGCAAAGGTCTTGAATTTCCCATTGTTTTTATTGTGAATTTGGTAGCCCAACGTTTTCCAACGCGAGAGCGAAAAGAACAAATTCCGATTCCTCAAGAACTAATAAAAGAAATTCTGCCAACAGGCGACTATCATCTCCAAGAAGAACGCCGACTTTTTTATGTTGCGATGACTCGAGCGCGTGATTATCTTTTTTTAACTGCTTCTAATTTTTACGGCGAGGGGAGAAGAGAACGAAAAATCTCTCCCTTTGTCTACGAAACCCTGGGAGAAGAAGCTGTCAAAAAATCAACCCTTCGACAAAGCTTCGGGCAAGCAAAAACTGGACAATTGACTCTTCTTGAATGGAAACAACCTACCTCGCCTCCAGCCTCTGGCCTCCAACCTCTGGCCTCTAACGTTACCTATCTTTCTTATTCCCAAATCCAAACCTTTGATATCTGTCCTCTGCATTATAAATTAAAGTATCTTTTGAAGATTCCTGTTCCTCAAACCGCCGCGCAGAGTTTTGGAACCAGCGTCCATTCAACGCTTCGAGACTTTTTTCAGGCTTGGATACGCGGAGAAAAACTAAGGGTAGATAAAGCAATCAGCATATTGGAAAAAAACTGGATTAACGAAGGTTATTTAGGTAAATCCCACGAGCATAGCGCTTTTGAGAAAGCAAAACATATTATACTAACTTACTTGAGAAAAAATTTTTCTCCAAAGCAAATACCAATTGCCTTAGAATTACCATTTAATTTTGTTATTAAGAATTTAAAAGTCGGAGGGAGAATAGACCGAATTGACAAGATTGATAAAAATACTATTGAAATTTTAGACTACAAAACCGGCAATAATATTCCGGATGAAAAAGAACTGGAAAACAACCTGCAGCTCACCTTTTATGCTCTTGCGGCAACTCACGTCAACGATAAAATGCTTAACAAAAAACCAAACGAAGTCTTACTCTCTTTATATTTTTTAGAGCATGGTAAAAAGATAACTACGACTCGGACTAAAGAACAACTGGAAGAAGCAAAAGAAAAAATCCTAAAAAAAGCAGAAGAGATTTCAAAAAGCGAATTTTTCTGCAGCGGTATTTCTCTTTGCAAAACTTGCGAATACAAAATCCTCTGCCACGCCTGACTCGGCTCTGTTGACAACAGGAAAATAAGCGCTATAATGAAGGAGTTATGCCGGAAATCATTCAAACCAACCCAAAAATATTAGGAGGTCAACCCGTAATTCGCGGAACCAGAATTCCTATTTCCAGAATATTGGCTTTAATTGGAATGGACTACACTCTTACTAAGATAAAAAGAGAGCTACCGGATCTTAAAAAACTAACCAAAAAAGATATTTTGAATATTCTCTCCTATTATCAAACCCAAATTGCGAACTAAAAGACCTAAGCAGAAAAAATATCCAAAATTTAGATTTCTACTTGATTCGGCATTTGCAAAACCTCAAGTGTTTAAAAAGTTAAGCAAAAAAGCATCTGTTAAACATATTCGTCATAATTTTAATTTAGCTCCTGAAACCGAGGATGAAGAAATATATAAACTCGCAACACAAAAAAGTATGCTTGTGGTAACTCTCGATCTCGGATTTAAAAAATTATTGAAAAGAAATGGTGCCGGAGTATTTATGTTAAATTCAGGATTATCAAATGAAGAAATCGATAAAGCTCTTTCGGACTTTATTTCCGGTAAAAACCCGCAAGATTATAAAGGTAAAGCTATCAAAATTAATGCGTAAACACGCCAGACGGGTGGCGGGTTTATTTTCCGCCTTGTGGCTTGATTTTTGAAGGAGGTATTGCTAAAATACGGGGGTCCTAGGAAGAAGGGCTGCAGCCCTTCCGTAGCTTTATGCGAAGGAGGGGAGGAAAGTCCAGACAGGCGTAAAGACGGGGATGGAGCGCAAGCTCCGACGCGTAAGCGCTAGTGTCCTGAGCCTGAAAAGGCGAAGGAACCCTGCGAGAATTGACTCAAAGGGAGAGCCACAGAGACGAGCATCGACCTAAAGTCGAAGGACCATGGTTGATGAGTGAAACGGCCCCCTTCGTCCCGCTCTGCGGGACTACGGAGGGCTAAAAGGCAATCCTACCCGCTGCAACCTCCGAACGGTGCGCAAACTCCGATTAAATCGGAGTAAACTTTCTTTACAGGAGCACCGAAGTGCGAGGGCACCCCGCCTAAGGCGGGGCAGAATCGACTAAATATCGAACTGAGATAGATTGCGGCTTAAGAACAGAATCTGGCTTACCATCTTCCTAGGATTTTTTTACCCCGATTTAATCGGGGTTTTCTTTTCAGAGGTGTATATCCTATCCAACGAAAACTCAAGAAGAATCTTGATCGTTGCCGCAATCGGAATTGCCAAAATAAAGCCGAGAATTCCAAAGAGGTGCCCTCCGGAAAGCACGGCAAAAAAGATAAGAAAAGGATGAATCTCCGTTATCTTCCCCATCACATAAGGGATTACAAAATAATCCTCAAATTGCCGGAGTAGAAAATAAATCGCGATCACAATAAGAGCTGCGTTCAATGGGCTAAGCGAGAAGTTCGCAGTGCCTGTCAGCAAAACAACAATGACCGCAACCGTAGTTGCAACAATAGGCCCAATTAGCGGCACTACCTCTGCAAATCCGGAAAAAATGGCTAAAATAAGAGCAAATTTAATTCCCAAAATTGAAAGAGCTATATAAA
>JACPTT010000002.1 GCA_016192645.1 Candidatus Levyibacteriota bacterium
TTAAATATCGTAGCCTTGCTCATTGCTTCCTTCTTGGTATAGTCATAACCGTAATTTTGAATTTTTAATTTTGAATTTTTAATTTTTTATGAATATTGGCAAATTAGAAAAAACAGAAATAACAACCGAGGTTAAACGAGCATATCTTGATTATGCGATGTCTGTTATTGTTGCAAGAGCCTTACCCGATGTTAAAGACGGCTTAAAACCGGTGCATCGCAGAATCCTTTTTGGCATGCATGAAATGGGGCTAACACATAGCGCAAAGTACTCAAAAAGCGCAAAAATTGTCGGAGAAGTAATGGGAAAATACCATCCCCATGGCGATATGCCAATTTATGATGCCTTAGTTAGGCTTGCTCAAGATTTCTCCATGCGCTATCCCTTAGTTGACGGGCAGGGAAATTTTGGCTCGATGGACGGAGATCCGCCGGCGGCAATGCGTTACACCGAGGCAAGGCTTGCCCAGATAACATCCGAAATGCTTTTTGACCTTGACAAAGAAACTGTTGGCTACGCTTCAAACTTTGACGCAACGCTTAAAGAACCCCTTTATCTGCCGGCAAAACTGCCAAATCTTTTACTTATGGGTTCTGAAGGCATTGCCGTTGGCATGGCAACCAAAATTCCCCCTCATAACTTAGGCGAGGTTATTGACGCAATCGTTTACATGATAGGGAAAACAAAAATTGGTACCCTTGATACTTTTACCACGGATGTTGCTGTTGATGATCTTCTAGAGTTTATCAAAGGTCCCGACTTTCCAACCTTTGGCGCCATTTACGACATAACCGAAATAAAAAATCTCTATGCTACCGGACGGGGAAAAATCATCATTCGCGGGAAAACCGATATCGAGGATATCGGACAGGGCAAATCCGCAGTTATCATAACCGAGCTTCCTTACCAAGTTAACAAGGCGCTTTTGGTTGCCAGAATCGCCGACTTGGCAAAAGACAAAAAGGTAGAAGGCATCTCTGATCTTCGCGACGAATCAGACCGCCACGGCATAAGGGTAGTTGTCGAACTCAAAAGAGACGCCGTACCCAGAAAAGTCTTAAACAATCTTTTTAAGCATACTGCTTTGCAGACCGTTTTTCCGGCAAATATTGTTGCTCTTGTTGACGGCGCGCCTCAAACCTTAAACCTTAAAACTATTCTTGAGGAGTATCTTAAACACCGCTTTCAGGTTGTCAAAAGGCGCTCTGAATTCGAACTAAAAACCGCCCAAGCAAGACTTCATATTTTAGAAGGATTAAAAATTGCCGTTGATAATATTGATGCTGTTATTACAACGATTAAAAAATCAAAAGACCAAGATTCTGCAAAGCAGAATTTAATGGAGAAATTCAAACTCTCCGATCTTCAGGCAACGGCAATTTTGGATATGCAGCTACGGCGTCTGGCGGCGCTTGAGAGGCAAAAAATAGAAGACGAGTACGAAATGGTCAAAGAAACAATTGTCTATCTTGAAGATCTTCTGGCACATCCGGAAAAAATCTTAAAAGTTATTAAAGACGAACTTCTAAAACTTAAGGAAAAATACCAAGACCAGCGAAGAACCAAAGTTTTTAAAAGCAAAGTTGGCGAATTTTCCGAAGAAGACCTCATTGCTAATGAACCAACCGTAATAACCCTTACAACTACCGGCTATGTCAAGCGCCAATCCATGAGTAGCTTTCGAACCCAGCACCGAGGCGGAAAAGGGGTAAAGGGAATGACAACCAAAGATGAAGACA
This sequence comes from Candidatus Levyibacteriota bacterium, assembly GCA_016192645.1. Lineage (GTDB taxonomy): Bacteria > Patescibacteriota > Microgenomatia > Levybacterales > UBA12049 > JACPTT01. Next base: position 1,740 of record JACPTT010000002.1, read on the forward strand.
CAATTTTGCATATTCGTTACAGTCAAACTCACGACAACATCCTCTTTTTCACTAATAAGGGAAAGGTCTATCAGCTGCGTGCCTTTGAAATTGCCGAAAGCAGCCGCACAAGCAAAGGCAGTGCCATCATTAACCTTCTAAGTATTGAAGTTGGCGAAAAGGTCGAATCGTTTATTACTTATCGACAAAACGAGAATCATAAATTTGTCTTTTTAACTACAAGACGAGGCACAGTTAAAAAAACAAAGCTTTCGGAGTTTGTGAATATAAGACGGGGCGGCATTGCGGCAATCAAGCTGGATAAAGGCGATGAACTTGTCTGGAGCAAGCTGACAACCGGCGAAGATAATGTTTTGATTGTCACCAGAAACGGCAAAGCCATACGTTTTTCGGAGAAATCGGTGCGCCCCATGGGTAGATCAACCATTGGGGTTAGAGGAATAAGGCTTGTTAGTGATCGCCGGATCTTCTAACTATCATGGCAAATGGACTGGGTAAAAAGAGCGCAGTTTCGCAGTTTCGAGGACAAACCAGGGGTGGTCAGGGAGTAAAAGTGGCAAACGTTACCCAAAAAACCGGAAAAGTCGTCATTTCTCAAGTCATTCCTTCCTCGTGCAAGGAAATTATTATTACCTCCAAACGCGGACTCGTGGTCAAACTGGAAGCAACATCTATTCCTCGGCTCTCCCGCGCAACACAAGGAGTTATTCTGATGCGCTTTTCCAACCAAAGCGACAGCGTTGCCGCAGCCACTTGTATTGAAGAAGCATAAAAAAATGAGAGTTGATGGAAGAGCAATTGCCCAAAGCATTCTTGACGATTTAAAAAATCGGAGAGAAAATCTCAAAAAGAAAGGAGTAACGCCTCATCTTGTCATAATCTTAATTGGAAACGATCCTGCATCAGGGGCATATGTTCAACAAAAGATATTAAAAGCAAACGAAATCGGCGTAAAAGTGACCCTGGTGAATTATGAATCAAGAATTAAGAATCAAGAATTATTAACAACAATAGAGCAATGGAACAATGATAACAATGTCCACGGAATCATTGTCCAAAGACCATTACCTAAACATATTGCCTCAGAACAAATTACACAGGCGGTTGATCCAAAAAAAGACGTCGATGGATTTCATCCTGAGTCAAAATTAGAAATGCCCCTTTCAATAGCAGTTTTGCAAATTTTAGAACATATTTTTAGCTCGAGTAAAAAAAGTAGTCATAATTTCATTAACTGGCTTAAAGAAAAATCTATTGTAATTATTGGAAAAGGGGAGGCCGGTGGAAAACCAATAATCAATAAGCTAAGAACATTAGGGGTTCAACCCCTAATTATTGATAGTAAAACAACGAATCCAGAGGTAATAATCAAAAAAGCCGATATTATTATCTCCGCTGTTGGCAAACCGAATATTGTTCGGTCCGAAATAATCAAGAAGGGTACCATCCTTATTAGCGTTGGGCTTTATAAAGGTGGGGATGAAAAACTGCATGGAGATTATAATGAAGAAAAAATCAAAGATATTGCCTCTTTTTATACTCCAACCCCTGGCGGCGTTGGCCCAGTTAATGTTGCCTGTCTCCTCGAAAACCTCGTTATAGCCGCCGAAACTCCCAATTGACAAAAAATACACCTCATGTTAAAGTAAAACCCCAGAATGCATCCGCAAAAGATCAACGGTGATTTTAAAGGGAAAAATATTTTGTCCCTTGATCAATTTACCCCAAAAGATCTCAGTATTCTCTTCAAAATCACTCCGAAGATGAAGCGAATTGCCAAAGCGGCAAAGCCCTCAAAGATCTTAGAAGGAACAATAACCACCCTTCTTTTTTATGAGCCGTCTTCACGAACATTTGGCTCTTTTTCTGCCGCCGTAAAACAACTTGGCGGACAAACAGTTGAAATTCAAAATCCGCAAGCTTTCTCCTCCATGGCAAAAGGGGAAACCTTTGAAGACACAATCCGCGTTTTTGAGGCCTACTCTGACGCAATTGTAATTCGGCATCCAACACAAGGATCTGCCCAAAAAGCAAGCGAGGTTACGCGTTTTACGCCAATTATCAGCGCGGGAGACGGAGTAGGAGAGCACCCAACCCAAGCACTTCTTGATCTTTTTACGATTTACGAAAAATGGGGGAGACTCGACGGTCTTGTTGGAGTTTTGGCCGGAGATCTTTTAAACGGGAGAACCATTCATTCCCTCATTCGGGGCCTTTTGTTATTTCCAAAAAATACCCTTTATCTTCTTTCACCAAGACAACTTCGGCTTTCCAGAGTTGACTTTTTAAGCTTTTCAAAACGCAAAATCAAGCTTATTGAAATCGAAAGCGAAAAAGATATGCCAAAAAATGCGCATTTTTGGTATTGGACGCGGGTTCAGAAAGAAAGATTTGCAAGTCTTGGTGAATACGAAAAAGTTAAAAACCGCTTTGTGGTTACCAAAGAACTTTTAAGAAAGCATGGAAATAAAAATATGATTCTCATGCATCCCCTGCCTAGAGTAGGAGAGATCTCAACCGAGGTTGATTCCGATGAAAGATCGGTCTATCTTCGAAGCCAAATCCGAAACGGCATGTACATCCGCATGGCGCTTTTGTCCCTTGTTCTTGGAAAAATCTAATTACCTATGACAAAAAACCAAAAGTTAACAACCCTCTACATTGTCCGCCATGCACAAACACAAGCGAACGTACGAGAGCTTTTGCAAGGACAGTCTGACAGTCCGCTTACCAAAGAAGGAAGAATCCAAATTAAAAATTTAAAAAAGGAGTTGCGCAATATCCATTTTGACGCATTTTTTTCATCAGACTTACTGCGCGCCAGACGGACTGCAGAGATTATTGCCCTTGAGCGAAAAATGGCCGTTATAACCACAAAAGCGCTTCGGGAACGAAACTTTGGCAGACTGGAAGGGAAAAAATACGAAATATTTTCTACGGAGCTTAAACATCTTTCTGAAAAGTACCAAAGACTTTCCCGTAAAGAAAAACTAAAATTTAGGTTTGTCAATGATATGGAAAGCGACGAAGAAATTCTTATGCGCTTTATTACATTCTTAAGAGAAATATCCGTAGCATATGCCGGAAAAACTCTTCTTATTGTAACTCATGGCTCCATGATAAGAACTCTTCTTATTCATTTAGGTTTTTGGTCCTATGACGATTTTATAGTAATTCCTAATACAGCATATGTTAAGCTTGCATCGGATGGCGTTGATTTTTTTATTAAAGGGGTCGAAGGGGTTAAAAAGACTCCAAACGAACCAAAAATAAGAAGACGCATATGAAAGGGAAGCTTATTCTAGAAGACGGTTCTGAATTCTTGGGAGAAAGCTTTGGAGACCAAAAATCTACCGCAGGTGAGGTTGTTTTTTCAACTGGAATGGTTGGTTATCCGCAAAGCCTCACCGACCCATCATACTACGGGCAAATTCTTATCTTGACTTATCCACTGATTGGAAATTATGGAGTACCCGAAAAAGGATTCTTTGAATCCGACAAAATCCAAATAAAGGGTCTAATTGTTTCAAACTATATTGATACCCCCTCTCATCCCCAAAGCAGAATGACCTTAAAAAAATGGCTTCTTGCCGAACAAACTCCGGCTCTTGAGATTAAAGATACAAGACTGCTCACCCAAAAGATTCGCGAAAAGGGGACTATGCTTGGCAAAATTGTTATTGAAAACGACGTGCCTTTCTATGATCCGAATAAAGACAACCTTGTTGCAAAAGCTTCAACCAAAAAAATTATTATTGAAGGCAAAGGCAGTAAGACTGTTCTATTGTTTGATTGCGGAGCAAAAAGAAATATCATCCGCTGCCTTTTAGAAAGGGGGATGCGAGTAATTACTGTTCCATGGGACTTCGACCCCTTCGATACCAAAACCAACCTACGAGGTCGGCAAGGCAAAGACCTCGTAGGTCGAAAGCTAATAGGTAGAAAGCTAAACTTTGACGCAGTTGTAATCTCCAATGGTCCGGGCGACCCAAAAATGGCAACAAAAACTATAGAAACCATAAGGGAAACGTTGAGCCGCAAAATTCCCGTTCTTGGCATCTGCCTTGGACATCAGTTGCTCGCCTTAGCCGGAGGAGGAGATACAAAAAAACTTAAATTTGGCCATCGCAGCCAAAACCAACCGTGTATTCTTGAAGAAACTAAAAGATGTTTTATCACAACGCAAAACCATGGCTTTGCGGTTACTAAAATCCCCAAAGGTTTTAAGCCCTGGTTTACAAACGCCAATGATCAATCAAATGAAGGAATTATTCATAAAAAACTCCCTTTTATGTCTGTTCAATTCCATCCGGAAGCAACGCCCGGCCCAACCGACACCGAATGGATCTTTGATTATTTTTTAGAAAAACTATGAAAAGGGTAGAAAAAGTACTCATTCTTGGTTCGGGCGCCTTAAAGATTGGCGAGGCGGGGGAGTTTGACTACTCCGGTTCTCAGGCAATAAAAGCGCTCAAAGAAGACAACATTAAAACAATTCTGGTCAACCCAAATATTGCCACCATCCAAACCTCGCGGTTTTTAGCCGATGAGGTGTATTTTTTGCCGGTAACTGACTTTTTTGTTGAAAAAATAATTCAAGAAGAAAAGCCCGATGGAATTCTCTTAGGGTTTGGCGGACAAACAGCTTTAAACTGCGGCATAAATCTTTATCAA
>JACPTT010000015.1 GCA_016192645.1 Candidatus Levyibacteriota bacterium
ACTGGCTAGGCATTCATGCTACAAAGCTTAATGCCCACCTTGTGCGAACAATTTTTCGCGATATTGCCCATCCTTACATAATTAAGCATTACGAAATTATTCGGAAAGTTTCGGAACCGGTTGTAGTTGCTGCTGGCTGGAAGCCGGGTTGGTCAACCGACTATGATGCGGTTTTGCTTTGTGAAGACTACAATGTAAAAACAATTGTTAATTTAAGTAATATCGATCGGGCTTATGATAAAGATCCAAAGAAATTCTCAGATGCTAAGCCGATCGACAAAATTTCTTGGGAGGATTTTCGAAAAATCGTAGGTGATGAATGGATTCCGGGTATAAATGCACCTTTTGATCCGGTTGCAGCTCAAAAAGCCCAGGAATTTGGTGTAAAAGTTATTATATTAAGCGGAAATGATTTTGAGAATCTCGAAAAATACTTTCGGAATGAGGAGTTTGTGGGAACAGTGATCGAATGATAGAATGACATTGTTCTAGCAATTTAGCAATGTTAAATTCTATTTTTCTTCAAAGCTTCATTCGGAATGAAGAGTTTGTGGGAACTGTGATTGAATGATAGAATGACATTGTTCTAGCAATTTAGCAATGTTAAATTCTATTTTTCTTCAAAGCTTCAGAAGTTACTCAAAGTCAGAGTTTAAGTTTGGATCAGGATTGACTTTCATTGTTGGTCCCAATACCTCTGGTAAAACAAACCTTATCGAAGCAATTTTTTTGCTCTCAACCGGAAAAAGTTTTCGGGCAGAAAACTATACGCAGATGATTAGTTTCGGAAAGGATTTGGCTCGGGTCAAAGGTATGGTAGGAGACATTGATCTTGAGGTTGTGATTACCAATGAGCAAAAAAAGTATTTAGTAAACGGAGTTTCAAAAAGAAGAGCTGATTTTGCCGGACATTTGCCTGCGGTTCTTTTCTCACCCTTAGATCTTGATGTCATTGTTGATTCACCGGGACTTCGGCGCGATTTTTTGGATTTTGTTCTGGAACAAGTTGATCGGGAATACCGTTTATCGGTTGTTGCTTATTCTAAGGCTCTTCGGCAGCGAAATGCTCTTTTGGAAACGACACAAGAAACAGGCGTTAGAAACGAAAAGCAATTTGAATACTGGGACCAGATTTTAATAGAAAACGGCCAAGTTATCACTCAAAAAAGAGGAGAGTTTATTGAATTTGTTAACGCTTCTTCAAAGGATATTTTTGATTTTGTAATGTTTTATGACAAAAGCATTATTTCAACAGAGCGACTGCTTCAATATCGGGAGGCAGAGGTTTCTTCGGGAGTAACCCTTGTTGGGCCGCACCGGGATGACTTTTCGGTTTCCATGTTTAATCCTTCGACAAGCTCAGGACAGGCAGCAACGCATGATATTAAGTTTTTTGGCTCTCGGGGGCAGCAGCGCTTAACTATTTTGCAGCTTAAACTCCTACAGCTTGCCTTTATCGAAAAAAACTTGGGAGAACGACCGATTCTTTTATTGGACGATATTTTCTCGGAACTTGACGAAGAGCATATAAAATTAGTTCTGGAGCTTATGCAAGGTCAGCAAACGATTATTACTACCACTCACAAAGAATTCGTGCCCAAAAAATTATTAGATAAAGCAGATATGATAGAATTAAAGTCGAAATGAAATCATTTTTGGTAGCTGATTTAAAAAAGCTGTATATTCCGCCTCCGGATTCGCATAAAGGGCAGAACGGAAAGCTCTTAATTATTGGCGGGTCGCATTTGTTTCACGCCGCTTCTTTATGGGCTTTAAAAGTCGCCTCGCGGATTGTTGACATGGTTTTTTACTCCTCGGTTCCTGAAAACAACGAGATTGTACAAAAAGCCAAAGAGGAGTTTAGGGACGGAATCGTCGTTCGCCGAGAAGATATTGAGTCGTATATTGAAGAAGCAGACTGCATCTTGATAGGTCCAGGCATGTTAAGAAATAAAAAATTAAAAATTAAAAATGAAAAATCACAATTAAAAATCCAAAATTTGGATCAGATAAATAAACTAAAAGACGAGGGGGGACAGACATATTATTTAACAAAGTATTTGCTTGATAAATACCCTCACAAAAAATGGGTGATTGATGCGGGAAGTTTGCAGATGATGGAAGCGGAGTGGCTCAGGCAACTCAAAGGAAACGTGATTGTGACGCCGCATGTCAAAGAGTTTGAAAGACTGTTCGGATTCAAAATTCAAAATTCAAAATTCAAAATTACAGGTCAAAAGTCAAAAGTTAAGAACGAGAGCGTTAAGCAAATGGCAGGAGAGTATAACTGCATTATTCTTCTTAAAGGGCCAACGGATGTTGTTTGTTCGCCAAAAGAGTGTGTTCAAATCTCGGGGGGGAATGCGGGGATGACAAAGGGAGGAACAGGGGATGTTCTGGCAGGATTAGTTGCGGCCTTGAGTTGTAAAAACGATCTTTTTTTAGCAGCCGCGGCAGGCTCATTCATTAACAAAAAAGCAGGAGAATCCTTGTTTAAAAGGGTAGGTCCTTACTTTAACGCTTCTGATCTTGCCGACGAAATCCCGAGAGCGATGAAAGAACTTATTCTCACCTAATCTCTATTTTTGTATGAAGCGGTATTCCTTTCAGGTTCCAACCTCTTGCTTTAGTTACGTTTGTTGCAATTCTTATTTCTTCTAGTCCTTTTTGGATCATGCCAATCGCTCTGCCCAAAGCAAGAGCACCTATTATTTGAGTTCCGTAGACTGTTGTATATAGACCGGCAAACCTTCCTGGATCTAAACTGGGATTAACCTGAACAAAGAATCCTCCAATAGCGAAAGGCAGAGCAACCGTTCCCATAATAGTTCCTATTCTTACCATTTGCTGAGCATCTTGCAATAGTTTATTCAATTCTTTAGGAGTAAGTTGAGCCATTTCGAATCGTCTCTGAATGAAGTTGGTATTTTGTCGTTCTTGCCTTGGCATATATATCTACTTGCTTTTTAATTTCTGCAATGCTCGGGAAAGTTGGAGCGTAACAGTGACTGCAAGGGTAGTAACTACGATTGCATAGATAAGAAGAGAAATAATGCCGCTCTCAGGACCCGGGAGGACCCTCGTGATATATTCCTTAACAAGCTCTTGCACTACATTATTCCAAGCCAGCGCTGCAACCAATCCAAAACCGCTTGTTGCCAACGTAAGCATTTGTCGGACAATTTCTGTATGTAGCCTTCTTTTTTTGCTTTGCTTCTCCACAGCTTAAAGTATAACACAATTCTTGCTTTTCGGTAAATCTTCGGTTATTATAATTAGGATGTATCAGCCAAGGTTTACTATCACCAATAAAATCCTCAAAAACATCGGCATTATTGAAGCTTGCAAAGAAGTAATTGACCACGCGCCGCTTTTGCCTTATTATGAGAAGAAGTTTAGGGATGAGGCTTTGATTCGAACCGTTCACTACGGAACTCATATTGAGGGCAATGAGCTTAATTTGTCTCAAGCAGAAAGGGTTTTAGCCGGAGAAGATGTAGTTGGCCGTGATCGAGACATTTGGGAAGTTATAAACTATCGAAAAGTCACAGATTATATTTCCGGAATTCAGAATAGTAACTATGAGATAACAGAGGAAGTGATTAAGAAGATACATAAGATAACGGTTCATCGAATTCTGCCGGAGAAGGAGAGTGGGGAATATCGAAAAAAGCAGGTAGTTTTGAAAAATAGCAAAACCGGGCAAGTGTCTTTCAAACCGCCCTTGGCAATTGCCGTTCCCTACCAAATAAAGGATTTACTGTCATTTATAAATAGCGATTCAAATAAAGATATTCATCCAGTTTTGAAAAGCGGAGTTGTTCATTACGAATTAGTACGAATCCATCCTTTTTTGGACGGAAACGGCAGGGTTGCAAGAGCTCTTTCAACTCTAATCTTGTTTTTAGAAGGATATGACATTCGAAAATTCTTTTCTTTGGAGGAGTATTTTGACAAAGATGCCGGCAGTTACTATAAGGCTTTGCAGAGTGTTCAAAAACAAAAAGGAGATTTAACTTTTTGGCTTGAGTATTTTACCCAAGGGTTGTCTTTTGAGCTTTCAAAAATAAAAGAGCGGGTTGAGCGAATTTCAATTGACGCAAAACTAAAAGAAAAACTGGGAGGAAAGCCAATTTTACTTTCGGACCGGCAACTCAAGATTATCGAATATATTCAGCAAACAGGTTATCTTCAAAACAAAGCCTTCAAAACTCTTTTTCCGTTTGTTTCCGAAGACACAATTTTAAACGAATTAAAACCTCTTCTTAAAGAAGGAATCATAAAAAAGAAAGGAATCACCAAATCCGCAAAGTATGTGATGGGTTAAGGAGTTGAAGGGGTAATTGGGGATTGGATTGGTTCAATTGTAGTATTGCCTTCACCATCGGTTGAGATTTTTAATTGGGCATCTGCAGATGCTTCTATAGATGATAGTGGACTCCATATACTACCTAATTTTTTAGCTTCTGAATCAATAAGTCCCATTTTTTCTCTTAGTTCTTCTGATGTCCCGCGACTATGAAGAAGTTCAGCATACATAAGTCTTGCGCAATAATTCCCAAGCCTGTCGAAGGTAGCAATGACTAGCGGATGTGCTGTCGATTTATCGACAAGTATTTGACCCTCTCTAGGAATTTCTTCCTCCTCTTTTTCTTCGGAATACTCAATCTCATAATGTTGGTCTGACTTAACAGAAACTTTTACCTCCCTTGCTGTTCTGAGCGCTTCAAGGGTGGATATTATGCTTTGAGGAGCAGATTTGATTTCATCAACTTGTTCTTGTTCTTGCTGACTGAGACCTGTTGGTAAAGAAGATATTAGCGAACGTATTTGATCTAACGGTTCGGTTGCCATTTGAAACAATCCCCTTGCAAAGGGGCGGATAATATTTTTTGGAACGATTATTTCTTCTGGTGTTGCGGCTTCTGGTGGTTTCGGTTGTTCAGCAGGGGGTAAAGTCATTAACTAATTATAACAAACCGATGTTGATGATACAATAGGTTTAGGTGTAAAATAGGGTATGGTAGTAGAAAGCAAACTTAAAGTTATGGAGGCAGTTGCTGAAAGTGGACAAATTCCTACGGGAGAAAGATTGCGGCCAGAATTAAATTTTACTCATCTTACTCCTCTTGAACATGCACTTATGGGGAGTTCGGTTGATGTGATGGAGAATGGAGAGAGCAGGCTGATAAGTGGCGAGAAAATTCTAAATAGCGATGACACTTTTTTACTTCTTCCTCTGGGAGTTACTGCGGATGGTATGGATCCTGTCCAAATACTAAGAGAACGAGAAGGTAAATATATTGAAGGGCATTTCGCCATCTTTCATTCGCGTCAAATGGATAGAGGAGGATACCATGAAAGGATCTGGTTGCCAACAGAACTTCAAAAGGATGGAACGATAAAGCCCGTTTTTAGAATACAACTTATAACAAGCAGAGGAGAAGTTGTTGAAGAAGAAGATCTTAATATCGACGATTTATTAAAAGTTACTCGTCGCCGAGAATACTTTGAGTTAGGTCGAGAAGGTGCGCCTGAGGGAATGCGATTATTATACTTTAGAAAGGCTAAGCCGAAAGCTGCCTGATCAGAATTTTTTTATGACTTTTTCCCACCTGGCAGATTATTTTGAAAAATTGGAGGAAACTTCGTCACGGCTTGCTCTTATTGATATCCTTTCGGATTTATTCAAACATTCCTCAAAAGAAGAGATTGAGAAAATTGTCTATCTTACCCAAGGCCGCATTGCGCCGTTTTTTGAACCGGTTGAAATTGGCATGGCGGAGAAGACAGTTGCGCAGTCAATTGCAACGGCTTATGACTCAACAAAAGAGGCAGTTCTTAAATTGTATGCAAAGCTCGGCGACATGGGATTAGCTGCCTTGCAGCTAAGTTCAAAATTCAAAATTCAAAATTCAAAGTTAACGGTGGGCGAAGTATTTGATATTCTAGTTCAGATTGCAAAGACAACGGGGGAGGGAACGGTTGAGAAACGGCAAGCCTTGTTCACCGATCTTTTGAAAAAGCTCGATTCTTCTTCAGCAAAATACTTAGTCCGCATTCCTTTAGGCAATTTGCGTCTGGGTATTGGCGACCCAACTATTTTGGACGGACTTGCCCTTGCAAAGCTGGGAGATAAAAGCAAGAGAAAGGCGTTAGAGGGTGCCTATAACCGGACCTCAGACCTTGGACTTATTGCTAAAGCTCTTTTTTCCGCTGGTCTTTCGGCAGTTGAAAAATTACAAGTTGTTGTTGGCAAGCCCATTCGTTCAGAGCTCTGCGAGCGGCTTCCAACGCCGGAAAAGGTTATTGAAAAGCTAAAAAGCGTTGATGTTCAGTACAAATACGATGGATTTAGAGTGCAAATTCACAAAGATGGTGATAAAGTTTCGATGTTTTCAAGAAACTTGGAAAATATGACTCGTATGTTTCCCGAGTTAGTTTTGGCAACTCGCAAGCAAGTAAAGGCAAAAACTGCGATTTTAGATACAGAAGCTTTAGCTTATAATCCACAGTCAGAGGAATTTTTGCCCTTTCAGGAAACCACCAAACGCCGGCGAAAACACGGCATTGAAGAGATGGCAAAAAAACTTCCTCTTAAAGCCTTTGTTTTCGACATCTTGTATAAAAACGGCAAGTCTCTTATAGATTCACCGCTTGTCAAACGAATCGAAATTCTTAAAAAAACAATAAAGGAAGACGGGGTCTTAATGGTAAGCAAAACCGAGACCGTTGATGACGCAAAAAGACTCGCTGTTCTTCTTGAAGATGCAGTTTCTAAAGGGCTTGAGGGGCTGGTTGTAAAAAGATTGCAGAGTCTCTACGAGGCAGGCGCGCGCAATTTTAACTGGGTAAAACTCAAAAGACATTCAGCCGGCGAACTTCAGGATACAATTGATTGCGTGATTTTGGGTTATATTTTTGGGAAGGGAAAAAGGACAGCTTTTGGCGCAGGAGCACTGTTAGTCGGTGTTTATGATGAGTTGCAAGATGAATTCGTGACAGTTTCAAAGATTGGTACCGGATTAACGGATGAAGAATGGAGAGAAATAAAAGTTCAAAGTTCAAAGTTCAAAGTTCAAAATAAACCGAGTAGGGTAAACTCGTTAATTATACCAAGTGTTTGGGTGCAACCAAAAATCGTGATTGAGGTTTTGGCCGATGAGATAACTCGTTCTCCAATTCACACAGCCGGTGCTTCGGTAAACTCAGCATCCCATTCGGGTCTGAGCACCTCAGGGTCGAAGACTGGCGAAAAAGAACCCGGCTATGCTCTTCGCTTCCCGCGCCTTGTTTCGTTCAGAGGTAAAGACAAACGAGCGGAAGATGCCACAACGGTAAAAGAATTGGTTGAAATGTACAAACAGCAAGGCAAACAATAGTAGCATTTGTGCTAAAATGTTTTCATGCAATTCGTTGCAGACCTTCACCTTCATTCCAAATACTCCCGCGCGGTTTCTAGGGATATGGTTTTGCCTATAATGGCAGATTATGCAAAGAAAAAAGGGATAGATATTCTCTCAACTGCAGACTGGACGCATCCTTTGTGGCTGAGGGAAATTAGGAATCAACTTGAAGAAGCGGGAGAGGGAGGTTACAAAATAAAAAATCAAAAATTAAATATCAAAAATACAGAGCAAAAATCAAAAATAGGAAAAGAGCCGATATTTCTTCTCTCCGTTGAAGTATCGAGTATTTATAGTCAGGGCGGAAAACTGCGGCGGATTCATAATCTTATTTTTTCTCCAGGTTTTGAGACGGCTGAAAAAATAAATAAAGAACTAGTTCGGCGAGGCTGCAACTTAATGAGCGACGGACGGCCGATTATTGGTCTTTCTTCAATCCAACTTTTAGAGCTTGTTCTTGCAATTGACAAAACCGCGCTTCTTATTCCCTGTCATGCCTGGACTCCTTGGTTCTCGCTCTACGGTTCAAACTCGGGATTTGACTCAATTGAGGAGTGCTTTGGAGATTATTCAAAATATATTTATGGAATTGAGACCGGACTTTCAAGCGATCCGGAGATGAACTGGAAGATCAAAGAGCTTGAGAATCGCTCGATCCTTTCGTTTTCAGATGCTCATAGTCCGATGAAGATGGGGAGAGAAGCAACCGTTTTTGAGATTAGCAACCAGAGCCTAGAGCTTAGTTATGATTTAATACGAGAGGCAATTACGAA
>JACPTT010000016.1 GCA_016192645.1 Candidatus Levyibacteriota bacterium
AAAACCCAATTTCTCCTTTGCTTTTTGCCCAAGCCGCTCTTATTATGGATGATGAATCAAAAGTTGTGCTTTTTGCAAAGAATGAGAAGCTGCGCTTCTCGATGGCCTCAACGGTTAAGATTATGACGGCTCTAGTGGCACTGGACTATTATAAGATGGATGATATTTTGACTGTTTTAGATAACAACGTTTCAGGTGTTAAAGTTGGTTTTCAGAAAGGCGAGAAAATACGTTTTGAGAATCTTTTATACGCCATGCTATTGCCGTCCGGTAATGATGCGGCGCTTACAATTGCTCAAAATTATCCAGGAGGAGTTGAGGCATTTGTTGAGAAAATGAATGAAAAAGCCAAAGATTTATATCTTCTCGGCACTCACTTTTCCGATCCGGCGGGTTTGCAAGATGATGGAGATTACACAACAGCGCTTGATTTAGGAAGACTTGCCTCGGTTGCTATGAGAAATGAAAAATTTTCCCAGATTGTTTCAACAAAATACAAAGCGATATCAAGCATAGATGGGAGCCGAAGCTATGAGCTTCGTAATCTAAATAAGCTTTTGGGAACAAATGGCGTGACCGGAATAAAAACCGGTTTTACCGATGAAGCAGGCGGGGTTTTGGTAACATCAACTTATCAAAACGGTAAAAAAATCCTTATTGTAATAATGAAAAGTCAAGATAGGTTCGCAGATACAAATGAGCTGCTTTTAGCAATCGAAGGAAATCTTACTTTTCTATCCATTCGTCCCTGATAGCCTCAACAAAGGCAAAAAAGCCGTTATTTCCCTCAAAAACTATAACTGGTAGAAGGTAGTTTTGTTCCTTATCCGAAAGATAGTAACCTAAAGAGATGTCTTTGATTGCGATATTTTCTTCATTGCCAAAGTACGAAGTAAGATAGGCTTTGCTATTTTTCAGTTCTGAAAATGCTTCTTCGGCGGTCTTTAGAGGATAGGTAGATGAGACTTCGCTTATGTTATGGTGGAAGAATTTTGCCTCAACAATCTGTGATCCAAAAGTTCCTGCGGCAATCAGAGCATAGATAATTGAATTTTTGGGGTTGGGATAATAAATAGGCAGTTTGTCAATATCTTTTTGGAAAAAATCAACACGAATAAGTTTCGCTTTGGAAAGGCTCGTTGCTGGAACTAGTTCTTGGTCTTTGATTGACAAAAGAGTTGTTTTTGTTTTTGCAGCTTCGATATCTTGGGGAAAATCAATATTTTTCAAAAAATTTTCGGCCAAGGCAATTGCTTCGTTTTCATCCGGCAGGTTTTTTGCTAAAAGAATATCTTGGTCGGAAATAAAATCCGAGGAAAGAGAAAAATTGAAAGATGAAATATCAAAGAGAAGCTTTTTTGAGGGAGTGTTTTCTCTAACCCATTGATATAAAGTGTTGGAGATGCGAGCGGGAGATGAATTAAAACCCATTTTTGAAACTTTTTCTTGAGCTTTTTCCAAGGCAAGGAGGCTGGGCTCGGGCTGGACAATCTTATAGACGTAGGTTTGCGTTGGAAGGTTGGGCAGTTGACCGGAGAGGGTATTAAGGCGATAGGTAAATCCGCCAGTCGGCGGATTAACTGCATTATCCGGAAATGCGGCAGGGGACAGTTTGCCAAATTTTACGGTTGGAGGAGGGAGCGGAGTAGGAAAAAAATATTCCTTGATTTGTGTGCCAACCCGAAGACCGACAATAAGAACGACGATGGCAATAACCGCAAAAGCGCCCCATTTTAAGATTTTTTTAGTAAATGCGGTTGCTTTGTGAAGCGTTGCCATGTCTTGAGTATAGGAGAACTTTGGGATACAATGCAAGAGAGGTACCATTCGGCACCTCTCGCAGGGGCGTACCGAATGGTATGCCCCAAGTATGATAAGAGTCAGAATTGCGCCTTCACCAACAGGGATTCCTCATATCGGCAACACCAGAACTGCTCTTTTTAATTTTTTGTTTGCCCGACATAACAGGGGACAGTTTATTTTGCGCATTGAGGATACCGATCGCGTTCGCTATGTTCCCGAAAGTGAAAAGGCAATCTGTGAGATTTTAGAGTGGCTTGGTCTTTTGTGGGACGAAAAATATGTTCAGTCAGGGCGTCTTGATATTTATCGAGAATATGCAGATAAGTTACTCAAAAACGAGATGGCATATAAAGACGAAGGAGCAGTGCGATTCAAAATGCCAAAAGAAGGCAAGACGAGTTGGGCAGACGAGGTTGGTAAAAAAACAATTTCTTTCGAAAATAAAACCCAGGAAGATTTTGTAATTCTCAAATCTGACGGTTTTCCCACCTATAATTTTGCCAATGTGGTTGATGACTATCTTATGAAGATAACCCACGTTATTAGAGGAGACGAATTTATATCCTCAACGCCAAAACATATCCAGCTTTACAAGGCTTTTGATTGGAAGCCCCCTGTGTTTGCTCATTTGCCGGTTATTCTTGGTTCTGACCGTCAAAAACTCTCAAAGCGCCACGGAGCAGAATCTGTTCTTTATTACAGAGAACAAGGATATCTTAAAGAAGCGCTTCTTAATTTTATGGTGCTTTTGGGGTGGAATCCGGGGGAAGATCGAGAAATCATGTCAATCGACGAGATGGTTCGGCTCTTCGATCTCAAAGATGTAAATACGGCAAGCCCTGTTTTTGACATTAAAAAGCTTGAGTGGTTTAACGGACATTACATACGTCAACTGCCGATTGAAGAATTAAAATCAAAAATCAACCCTTCGGCTTCGCTCAGGGCGAGAATTAAAAATTTAGATACAAAGATACTTGATGAACTGATTATACTTGCGCAAACGAGGATGACAACTCTTAATGACTTCTCTGAGCTGACTCGGTGGATTTTTGAAGAATCAGAAGTTCTTTTAAACGAAAAAGAAAAACAGCTTGCACAAAAACTCATTGAGGCCTTTTTAGCAATTGAACAATTTAGCAATGAAACAATCCTTCAGACATTGAAAACCCTTATAAAAACAGAAGGAGTTAAAATGTCTAACTTCTATAAAATAATAACCGGTAAAGAAACTGGTTTGCCCCTTCCTCAAGCTCTTGAAATTTTGGGTAGAGAAAAAACACTTGGGATACTTAAGAAACGGATATGATTGTTGTCGCCCGGTTTTTATCTTTTTTGTTCCATCCCATCAATCTTTTTATTCCCGTGCCTTTTTTTGTAGTTTATAAGCAAACGCAAAATCTCTTGTATGCTTTAAAGTGGGAATTTTTTTCTTCTGCTTTTATTTTTATTGGGATTCTCATTTTTGTTTTCGGGAGGATGAAAGGTTGGTTTTCCGATCAGGATTTGTCAAAAAGAGAGGAGCGGTATCTTTTTTATAAAATACTCTTTGGACTTGTTCTTGCTTATTTAATTTCGGCAGTCTTTTTTAAGGGGATTGTTTTTCCCCTCTCAATTCTTTCGTTTGGGATTGTATCTGGAATTTTGGTCTTTGAGATCGTTAACCACCGGATAAAAGCAAGTATTCATGTCGGGGTGGCAAGCGCTTTTGTTATTGGCATGAGTCTTCTATATGGAAGTGCGGGTTTTTTGACAACGGTTTGGGTTTTGCCCCTTGTTATGTGGTCGCGATTAAAATTAAAAAAACACACCTTTTATGAGACGGTTTTAGGGAGCTTCTTAGGTATTACGGTTACAGTCGCGACCTTTTTTATTGGTAAATACATCCATAGCTAATATGATACATTCACGAAAACTTGCCGCCTCGTTTAAGTTTGCCTTTGAAGGGCTTTTTTATGCTCTTTCTCACAATCAGAACTTGCGAATCCACTTTGCGGTTGCAACTATTGTGATTCTGGCGAGTATTTTCTTTCGGGTAAATCCCTTTGAGATGGGGATTTTAGGAGTGATGATACTTTTGGTAATTTCAGCCGAAATGATCAATACGTCAATTGAGGAGATGGTAAATTTAATTGCCAATGATCATAGAAAAGAGGCAAAAATCGCCAAAGATGTGGCAGCGGGGATGGTTCTGGTAACCGCCCTTGGATCAGTTATCGTTGGCGTTCTTATCTTTACGCCCCATATTTTAAGATTATTTAGATAGTGAATAAAGGTCTTTTGTTTGCGATTATTTCGCCATTAGTTTCAGGTATTGCCACTATTTTGTTAGGAGGCGCATCAAAGCTTTTGCACCCCTTAGTAATTTTAAGTTTAGCTCCATTAATTGGTGGAGTGCTTCTTGCTTTATTTCTTCTGTCGCGAGGCGAAAAATTCAAAGCGAAAGAACTTAAACAAAACTCTAAAGAACTATTTTTACTTATAACAGTTCGCCAAATTATAGGCTGGATACCTTTTGTTATTGCATTAACTTTTACAGATGCCATAAAGGCAATTTTCCTAACAAAAGTTGAACCATACTTTGTGCTTTTTTGGCATTGGTTAATAAAAAAAGAACCGGTAAAACCCAGACACATATTTCTTCTAGTAATCCACGTATCAGGGGCAATTTTACTTTCAACAGGAGGAAGGTTTACCCTAGGAAAAGCTCAACTGGGCGATTTATTTATTGTTGCTTCTATGGCAACTTCTTCGCTTTCTTACATTTGGGCAACAAGTCTTACTAGAAAAATTGGTGCAATTAAAACAAATAGTTTTATGCTACTTATTGCGGGTTTAATTTTTTTACCATTTGCGTTACTCGTTTCGCCAGCTAGCGGATGGATAAACCTAACAGGCTGGGCTTATCTTATTGGTTATACAGTCCTTTTTAGCACAATAGGTCTTACCCTTTGGTTTATATCGTTGAAAAGCGTCAGGGGTTGGATAGTTTCGGCCCTGCGAGCACTAAGTCCGCTACTTGCCGCGCCATTTGCATATTTTTTATTTGGGCAGACATTAAGCGTAGTACAAATATTAGGTGGGATAGTAGTTCTTATAACCTCCTTTTTAATTGCCAAAGAACATTTAGATTCCGCAAAAAAGACTTCTTAAAAGCCAAGCTTTTCGTTGACTAGACAACGGAACTAAACCCAAAAACTTGTTGCTACGGGCGCTGGAATCAGTTAATGTAGTAGTCTGCAACCTCGGAGGTCGCGAGGCTGAGGTTGCGAGGCTCTTCCTGCACGTTTTGGAGGTGTGGTAAAATTTATTCGTTCTTATTACTTTTAAATAAAGTCCAGTTAATCAACAAAGTTGGTAAAGAAAAAAGATACGCAAAAAGAAGAGCTTTTGTTGGCCCAAATTTATCAGCAAAAATCCCAAGAATAATTGCGAAAACTCCAAACGCTAGATTTCCCATAAAGGAATTAAGTGATCCAAGAGTAGCTCTTTGTTCATCTGTAAATTCTTTTTGCATTAATTTACTATTTGCTACCTCTGTTACTCCATAAAAAAGTGACGTTGATGATAAAAGAACGGGGGAAATCACTGTTGCTATAGCTACAGAGATAATATTAATTATTTTACCGTAAATGCCAGATATAAGAAGCAAACGAAAAGCCCCTCCTTTTTTAATCAGTTTACCGCTATACCAGTAACTTATTGCAGCTCCGATACTTGAGAGAACCTTTGAAAAACCAACTGCCCACAAAGGCCAAAGAGTATTAACAAAGGCAGCTCTAAATTGATAGGTTGATTCACCGATCGCAAAGCCAATGATGCTATTAGTGCTTAATAATCTTAATTTTCTATTCGTCCATATCTTTTTAGTAGCTGTCATTAAATGTGAGTAGATATTGGAACTTTGATTACTTTGTCTAGATGGCTCAGCTATCAACAGGGAGATAATGAAGCAGATTACCTGTGGAATTACAGAAAGCCACATTACAAGTGGAAACGACCAGACAGCAATAAAACCACCTACGATTATGCCGACTGCTGTCGCTACTTGAAACATCGCGCTTGTCTTTCCCAAATAATGATCGTAGTCGTCCTTTCTATTCGAGTTTGATAATGTTTCGTAGAGTAGAGCATCATTATTGCCGCTATACCAAGCTCTTTGTAATCCTTCAAACAAAGCGCCGATAAACAGAACAAAATAACTAGCCCCAACTGCATAAAAAGTAACTGATAAAACACTACAAATAGCACCCAATATCATTGTCTTCTTCCTGCCAATATAATCAGAGAAAATGCCAAGAAACCATAGCAACCGAAAATAAACTCATTCCTAATGCGTATGAGCCGGTTACTTGTGCAAAGTAGATAATTAATATTGCGCTATAAAGATGAAAGTCGGTAAAGAAATTAAACAGTGCAAGCAATCTAATATTTTTGCGCATGACGATTGTTCTTGTTTATAATTTTTTGTTGCTTTTTCCTAGATTACAGTTAAAATATAATGTCTAGAAATTTTCTATACTTTTATTCCGTAACTTTCTAAGTCTTGCTTTAGCTTTGCATTGTCAGCAAACAAAAATGCCTTTAGACCTATTGTATTTGATGCATCTACATGCCCTTGTCTGTCGTCAATAAATACAGCTTCTTCTTTTGTAACCTGTAATAACTCTAATATTTTAAGAAATGCTTCTGGTTCGGGTTTTATCAATTTGTAGCGTGAAGAAATAAGGATTTGATCAAAATATGGAGTAAGATTATGCTTTTGAAATATCTCATCAAACCATTCATAAGTATAATTTGTGAGCAAGCCAATTTTATACAGAGTTTTTAATTGGGTGATGTATTCCAATAGTGCTGTATTAATTGCAATTTTTTGAAAAATCTGCGGCCAAATTATATTAACGTCTTTTTTAGTCTCTCTTGCGATTTGTTCGACAAATTCTTTATTGGTAATTATTCCTTTATCAACCTCTTCGGAAATCTTTTGAAAGAAAGGTCTTTTCTCTTCAATATTTGGAACATTTTCCCGAAGCCATACCCAATATCCATCAACGCCAATTACTCCAGCAAAATCCATCAACGCCAATTACTCCAGCAAAATCAAAAATAATAGCTTTTATCACCATAAAATTATAACACAGAGCTATTTAATTTATAGCCTGCAGTCTCGGAGGTTGCGAGGCGTTTCCTGCGCACCTTGGAGGTGTGGTGAGTAAAATATTCATAGCCAGGAGTCAAATGTTTTCCGCCAATCTCTGAGCTTACTAAGTACAACAGTAGCTGTTACTACTTGCTCTTTTTGAGGTTCTGCGGCAACTAAGACCTGTAAGGGGGAACATATTTTGCTTCGTGCTGCAGTTTCTCCATTTGCTGTGAAGGCATCACAATATGCGATATATACTTGGTTTTCAAAAGCTCTAACAAGTGGTAGGTTTTCAATAACATCTGTAGTTCCATATTCTTTTCCAAACCAATAAGATGGTACAAAAACTAATTCTGCGCCTTGTCTTACGAGAGACTTAATGGTTTCAGGATGAGCAATATCCCAACAAATACTTAAACCAAGATTTCCTATTTCGGTTTTTGCAACTTTCCCTTTTGTTCCAGGCTTTACTCCATCTTCATTCCAGAGGTGTATCTTCGAATAATTAAGTCTTACTTTTCCGTGATGATCAACAATTCTTGCGGTATTATATATATTATCTCCTACTTTTTCGTAAGAGCCATAGACCAGCCACAGCCTACGAGTGCGTGCTAAATCTTCCAATCGAGCATGGAATTTATCTAGAGATGTGGTCTTGTCCAAGCCAGAAAGCTGCGTTTCTGGGAAAACGATAATTTCAGAACCAGCACTATTAATTACAGAAACCATCTGATCTAAATTTTCAGAAGGGTTATCTGTTTGGGAAATCTGAGCGAGCGATATTGACAACTGTCTCTCTTTCATTGGAACAAGATTATACCGCAAAATTAGCAAAAAACAAACTATAGGGTTATTGCTGCGGAGCAGGGATTCGAACCCCAATTTTCAGATTCAGAGTCTGACGTGCTACCATTACACCACTCCGCAACGTTTGTATTTTACCATATTTTAAACTCAATCTCGATTTTATGATAGCATGAGTATAATCTTAAGACATGGGAAAAAAGAAGCTTTTACTGCTTTTGATTATTGGGGTTTTGCTAATATCGGTGGGTTTTATTTTAGGGAAAAGTTCGGTCCGCCAGCTGGCGGATAATAATCAAGAGACTTTAACGCCTTCAAGTTCACCCCCGATTCAATCCCGATTTAATCGGGATCAATCGGGGCAAGCCCCTTTTATTACTCAATTGCAATCAAAAACTCAATCAAATAAGCTGTATAGAGTGGTTAAGGTGATTGATGGGGATACGATTCAGGTTGAGGTGAGCGGCAAGACAGAAACGCTGCGGCTTATTGGAATTGATGCGCCGGAAACCGGTGATCCGCGAACTCTTGTTTCCTGTTTTGGCAATGAAGCAACAAGTCAAGCAAAAGAGATTTTGGCCGGCAGAAGCGTTCGGTTAGAAGCGGATCCAACCCAGGGAGAAAGAGACAAATATCAAAGGCTTTTGCGGTATGTTTTTTTGGAAGATGGAACTAATTTCAATAAACTTATGATTAGTCAAGGCTTTGCCCATGAATATACTTATAGAATTCCTTATAAATATCAGTTAGAGTTCAAAGAGGCGCAAAACCAAGCAAGAGAGAAAAAACTTGGTCTTTGGGCAGACGATGCATGTTCGAATGCTCAATCCAATGTTCAATCCGAACCTTCCAAAGCACAGGTTGCTGGAAATTACACTTGCGATTGTAGTAAACTATGTTCACAAATATCAACCTGCGAGGAGGCTTATTTTCAACTGAATCAATGCGGATGCACGAAAAGAGATTCAGACAAAGACGGCATTCCCTGCGAAAGCCTTTGCAAGTGATAGTTAAAACCAGCGCCTAATCTTAAATACCACAAACATCAAGATAGATGTCAAGATCATAGTAAAAATAATAAGTTCTAAAGAGGATGTTTCTTCGGCAAAAGGCAGTCCTTTAATGTTCATCCCGTAGATACTTGCAAGAAGATTTAGAGGAAGAATAATAGCCGAGAAGATGGTTAGAACCTTAATGATTTCATTTGTTTTGGAGGTAAGATAGGATTCGTTGCTTTCCGAAATTCCTTCAATTAGTTCCTGGCTGTCTTCAAGGCGCTCCCAGACTTTTTGCGCGTGATCTAAGATGTTTCCCCAAAACGACTGCATCCTGCCATTAAGCTGGTTATGCTTTCCTTCTTCGAGCTGGCGAAAAAGAGGAATGATGGTTTTGACTGTAGTTCGAAAGACAACAATATTTCGCCGGGTGGTTGAGATGTCTTCGAGGGTTTTGTCCGAAGGTTTGGTTTCCAGGTCTTTATCGACCCGATCAATTATAGTAGAGAGTTCGTTGATTAAAGGGAAGCACGCATCAACTAAAGCATCGATGATCCGATAGGCAAGAAAAACGGGACCTTCGCTCATAAATTCTTCGCGGTTGCGCAGCGTTTTCTGGCAGCGCGCAAAGATATCGTTGATTGGAGCAAGTGTTCCATCGTGCAGGACTACAACGTAGTTTTTTCCCACAAAAAGATCCATCTGGGCGCTTAGAATTCTTCTTTTTTTCTCGAGTTGAGGAAAGGCCGGAAGGGGAACAGAAGAAAGCGTTGCCTGGGGCAAATCAAGAATTCTTCTAATAGAACTTTTTTGAGAGCCGATTTCTTGAGATTCACTTCCGTTTTGAGAAGTTCCGGGATTAATGTAGGGAAGATCCAAGACAATAAGACTATAGTTTTTAAAGGTCTCAATCTTGGGAACCTGTGTTTTATGCAGGTAGTCTTCAAGATGAAGAGTGTCGAAATCAAAGTTTTTTCTCAAGTACTTAAGCTCAAGATCGCCCGGATTTGTAACATTAATAAAAGAAAGATCTTTAAAGTTAACAGTTTGAATATTCATATATTACAATTGTAAGCCTCAATATATATTTGTCAACCCCGTAAATTAGGGGGGCTTGACCCGCCTAATCTCAGCATTCGCCTTTCCAGTATTATTCATACACGGCTCATGCTTCGATTTTTGGCGGGTCTGCGTCGCAAATAGCATTTGCTCCTTGACATTTAGCAGGTGTTGTGTTAGAGTGCTAATATCCGCCAGTGGCGAGATCATCATGGAAAAACTTATTCCCATAATTCCAATTCGAGACGGAATCATTTTTCCAAATACAGATTCGGTGCTAACCTTCGGTCGACCCAAAAGCCTCGCCGCACTTGAGTCTTCTTTTGCCCATGAGCGCATTGTTTGTTTTGTTTTGCAAAAAAACCCCAAATTGAACGATCCCCAGCCTTCCGATCTTTATTCTATTGGTACTCTTTCTCGGATAGAGCGAATGATTCGAACAGACGGCGAGATTAATGCGCAAGTTCGGGGTTTGGCCCGCGTTAAGATTTTATCGTTTGAGGAACATGAATCATATTTTTTGGCAAAAGTCGTTGAATTGTCCGAAGCAATTGAGGATACGCCCGAAATAAAAGCATTGTGTAATCATCTCGCAAATGAATTCAGGCGCGCCATGAATCTTGGGAAAGCCTCGGACTTTCTGGTCTTTATGAATATTATGTCCGAACACTCGGCTTCCGAACTCTCGGATCTTATCGCCTCGGTTTTGGATGTAAAACCTTCGGAAAGACAAGAGCTTCTGGAAGAAACAAATGTTAAAACACGGCTTGAGAGAATTACCCAGCTTTTAGCCCGGGAGATTAAAATTTTAGAGCTTGAGCGGCGCATTGCTTCAAAAACTCATGAGCGGTTTGAAAAAGGAGCTAGAGAAGCAATACTTCGTGAAAGGATCAGAACGATTGAGAAAGAGCTGGGTGAAGGCGAAGAGGTTGGCGAAACCAAAGAACTTTTAGACAAGATTAAAAAAGCCGGCATGCCAAAAGAGGTTGAGGAAAAGGCAAAAAAAGAAGTTAAAAAACTTTCTCAGATGAACCAGTTTAATCCGGAAGCAGGCTATATTCGAAACTATTTAGACTGGCTAATTGGTCTTCCATGGAGCTTAGAAAGTAAAAACAATGTAGAGATAAAATCTGCGGAGAAAATCTTAAATGAGGATCATTTTGGGCTTAAGAAAGTAAAAGAGCGAATTGTTGAGTATTTAGCGGTTCATAAGCTCGCCGGCAAAATGAAGGGTCCGATTCTTTGTTTTGTGGGTCCGCCGGGGGTTGGCAAGACTTCGATTGGTAAATCAATTGCTCGCGCGCTTGGCCGAAAGTTCGTTCGTGTTTCTTTAGGCGGCATTCGTGACGAAGCAGAAATTAGAGGACATAGAAGAACTTATGTTGGAGCTTTGCCGGGCAGAATTATTCAGGGAATAAAAGATGCGGGGACAAAAAATCCGGTTTTTATGCTTGATGAAATTGATAAGGTTGGGGTTGATTTTCGCGGCGATCCATCATCTGCTCTTCTTGAAGCATTGGATCCTGAGCAAAACAATGCCTTTTCCGACCACTATCTTGAAGTTGCCTTTGATCTGTCAGACGTGATGTTTGTAACAACGGCGAATGTTTTGGACACCATTCCGCCCGCTCTTAGGGATCGTTTGGAAATAATTCATTTTGCCGGATATACGCAGGATGAGAAGTTTCATATTGCTTCGGATTTCTTATTAAAAAAACAAATGGAAAATCATGGATTAACTTCACAAAAAGCAGAAATTAGCAATGAAGCAACAAGGTTTATAATCCAGCGCTACACAAGAGAGGCCGGGGTTAGAAATCTGGAGAGAGCGATTGCAGCAGTTTTTCGAAAAGTCGCCAAGATGGTTGCCGAGGGTAAGAAAGGAAAAACCGAAGTTACGCCAAAAAATGTTCCTAAATTCTTAGGTCCTCCCAAGTTTACCGCTTCAATTGCCGAGAAAAAAGACGAGGTTGGCATGGCAACTGGGCTTGCCTGGACCGAGGCAGGAGGAGACATTCTTTTTATCGAAGTGGCGCTTATGCCCGGGAAGGGAAATCTTCTTTTAACCGGCCAGCTTGGTGATGTGATGAAAGAGTCTTGTCAGGCAGCCATGTCGTATATTCGAGCCCGGGCACAGCAGTTTGGCCTGCCTGAGAAGTTCTATCAAAAAATTGATGTTCATGTCCATGTGCCGGAAGGTGCGGTGCCAAAAGACGGACCCTCGGCCGGCATTGCAATAACAACAGCAATAGTTTCAGCTCTAACCAAGATTTCGGTAAAGAGGAAAGTCGGAATGACAGGGGAAATTACCCTTCGCGGTCGAGTTTTGGAAATTGGCGGAGTAAAAGAAAAGGTAATTGCCGCGCATCGAGCCGGTTTAAAAACAGTTATTATGCCAAAAGATAATAAAAAAGAATTAGAAGATGTACCAAAAGAAGTTCTTAAAGACTTAAGATTTGTGTTTGTTTCCCACATGGACGAGGTTTTAGATCTTGCCCTCTCCAAGCCATCACCAAGAAACAAGCTAGAACATGTTGCGATTTCTCGTTCCATTCTCCACGCTCCAGCGCCTTATCCTGTGGACTAGTATTTTTGCATTCGCTTCTGAATGAAGCTAAGAGGCAGATGCTATCATTTAATAAAACGTAGAGAAAAAGGATAATGATAGTCTTGCCTTTATTGGTCTTTATTGAAGCAATAATAACTACGACGAAATTAAAAACCATAATTGCTAAAAGAAGAGAAAATCCAATAATCACAATTTGCTATACTCAAAGAAAATGGTATTTCCATCTCTTCTTTTTATAATCGGATTTATCATACTGATTAAAAGCGCGGATATTCTTATAAAAGGAGCCTCTTCTTTTGCAAACCGTCTCCGGGTTACAAGCTGGCTTATAGGCGTTACTATTGTCGGTATTGGCACATCGATACCGGAATTTACCATAACTGTCTTTTCTGCCATCCGCGGGACATTTGATATTGGACTTGGAACAATAATTGGAAGCAATACGCTAAACCTTTTATTTATCTTGGGTATTTGTGCAATTATACGCCCCCTGGTTTTAAAGAAAGACTGGATACTAAAAGGGCTTCCTCCCAACATCTTATCTGTTGCTGTTGCTGCGTATCTTTTAATATCTCCATTTGCAGGAGACAAAACATTCTACGGCATTACAAAACCAGAAGGAATAATATTAACTTTTATTTTCCTTTGCTGGCTAAGCTACGTTGTACTACGAAAAAGGCCAAGCGAGATAGAAACACAACCGGTGGCATTAGTACCTCTTAAAAAAGCGCTGCTTATGGTTACCGTTGGCCTTATTGGAGTAATTGTAGGTGGAGAATGGGTGGTTGGAAGCGCAATAGTAATTGCGGAATTTTTTGGCATTAGTCACGCGCTTATTGGCCTTACCATCGTTGGCATCGGAACTTCTCTTCCCGAACTTGCTGTTTCTGCTCTCGCAGCATATAGAAAACAATTTGGCATCGCTGTTGGAAACATTGTCGGCTCAAATATATTTGATTTCTTAGGAATACTGGGCGTTGCCTCTTTATTTCAACCAATACCATTTCCCCAAACATTACTTATCGATGTTTTCTTTACACTCTTTTCAGCAATACTGCTTTTTCTCGCAATGTTTACAGATAAAAAATACGTATTGAGTCGTTTACAAGGGGTATTTTTTGTTTTTATCTATCTTGTATACTTATTATATATTCTTCAAAGAGGATAAAAAATCCTACTATTTCTTTTTACACATTTTTGCAAGCGCCATAAAAAACAAAATAAGCGTTAAGAATTTTATTGCTTTGTCTTACCTACTTAACACCGTCGGCATATTTATAGTAACTTTAATTGGGAAAGCACTATAAGAGAAGAGAAGTTGGTTATTGACTTACTGCGTTTTATGTTAATAAACTAGTATTAGGTACCTATGGTACAGGAAGCATCGCAAAAGAAAAAGGGCATAGGTTGTCTGCGGATAGTTTTGATTATACTGGCAACTCCAATACTGTTGTTTATCGTAGGTTTTGCTTTTCTCGCAGTAAAAGCACTTCTTGATTCCGATGAAAAATTTCTGAGAACCTATCAACCAACAGCCGAGATAGCAGATTTGGCAGAGAAAAATACTCTGACAGACAAGGGGAAAGCTATTCTCTATAGAGCAGATCCACAATTTGTTGAAACGCAGAGTTTTGCGAAATACTGTCAGGTCAAAAAAGGAGGGGTTGAGCCCCTAGCATGTATTGCGCCAAATCCCGAGAGGGGACCTTTTGCCGGGAGACAGATATTCCTTTTAAAAATTGACGATCCTGAATTTACTGATCACAAGTACGCGGCGACTGCCCATGAAATGCTACACGCCCTTTTGGATCAGGAATTGTCAAAACACCAGGACGATCCTCATTTAGCTGTCGTTATTGATATTCTCAACCAAAAAAAAGATAAAAGATCAGATGGTGTCCACGACGAATTGCATTCTAAATTTGGCGTTGAATACAGTGATCTTTCACCGGAATTAGAAGAGTACTACAAACAATATTTTGCGGATCGAAGTAAAGTCGTAGAGCTTTTCAAAAACGGGGGGTTTAACAGCAGGGTTAGAAGGATGGACGAGATTAGTTATCAACTGAAAACCTTGGCGCCGCAGATTACCACGTATGAGCAAGCTGGCGATGTGGCTAATTACAATAGACTTGTGGGGCAATATAATTCTCTGGCAGCAGAATCCCAAAGAATTTACAGCGAGATTAACGAATTCTACCAGTATTTCAACCCCGACTACAAATCTCCCGAAGAAAAAAAGCAATAGAAGAATCTTTTTCTTAAGTAACTAACAGGTACAAAACGACTGGAGCAACTAAAATATAGTAAATAATCCCAATTTTGATTAGTGTAGAGATCTGTTGTTTTATCTCATATCCCCAGCCTGACTTAATTTGCCGGAATCGCACATAATCTTTAAAATTTTCAGAGGATACTTGCCAAAACAGAAAATTAAGCAAGGCTCCGAAAATAAACCATACCCCAATCATATTAATAAGTCCCAGAAAAATTGCGTTGAACTCATGATCTTAGACTAGTTGCATTCCTCAAGATCAAAATTGCGGGCATAGGTAGGTGGATGTCTTTCCATGTACTGATCTGCAGTAAGATCTCCAAAATCTTCTGCGCACCATATAAATCGTCGATCGTAGGGCGTTACTATGGCTGGACACCTCTTTTCCCGCAGTTTTGGAGATGTTTGCCAAGATTTATACTCCTCACACGTGATCGTTTCCAGTTCTCCTGTCTGAGCACCTTGTTCATCAGCTTCAGGTTCGCCTTGATCAGGCTCCTCACTCGGGAGTTTTGGCTGAGGTGTTTTAACCGACATGATCAAGCGTGTCAGATAATCTTCGCCTTGATAACCTTCTTCAGAGAAATTCAACTCTGACTGATGAAATCCCTCCAGAGATTCCCCCTCCCCGTTGGCATATTCCTGACTCTTCCAAGACATCATCGTAAAAGAGTAAGTGATCATCTCGCCCGTACTCTTAAAAGTGTCATCATATATCTTTTGACTGGTGGCTCTAGAGCCAACAATTGAACTGACTTGATAAGCTATATCACCTTCATTGGCATTGGGATTATTAGGAAAAGGGTCGTATACTTTCCCCCATTGCTTTGAGTAGATGGGCTGTCTCTTCCCGTCAACCCAGGAGTGTTTGGAAACCATTACTATTATTGTCCAGGCGTTGTTTCCTTTAGGCATGCTGTCCACCACACCTTGCAGATCGGAAGTCATTAGTTCTTTAAATTCCTCCTCGCTCATTATTAAATTATTGTTTGTCTCTTGCGCGTAGGCGACACCCAACAGGGAAGATTGGGACTGCGAAGTTTGGGGACTATCCTTGTTCGGGAGTGAGGCAAAAACTACTTGAGAGAGCAATAGTCTATCATAATCCGATAAGTTTTTGTCATCTTGAATTTCCTTAAGCAGTGTAAATAGCTCGGTTATTTTTTCGCCGTCTTCTTTACCAACAACATCGAACTTACTCTGGCAGGCTTGCGCAAATAATCCCTCTTTCTTTAAGTTACAAATAGTAGCCCGGGCTTCTTGGGCAGATACAAACGGCATTAGGTGGGATGGAGTTATTGGTATTTTCTCTGCCTTAGGTTGTCGCTGTCCCAAAAATATAACTAAGGCAACTATTCCAACCAGTACTGCAATAACAATAATACCTGGAATCACAAATACACCTTTTTGTTTTTTCATTTTCTCTTCTTCCCCTTCGAAAACCTTTTTCTCAAGACTAAAACTACTCCTGCAATAATTGCTGCCAGTATCACACCAACAACAGCAAGCTTGGTAACTGAAAGTTTTTGGGTGATAACCATTACTCCGGGCTTATCACCGTCTGGTACAAGCGAAGTAGTCTTGCCATCTTTGGTTTTGATCTCCACTTCGCCTTCGTAAACAACAACTGCTGCCAATTTTTTATCGGTGTCTTTCAAGACCCAAAAATGTGTCCTGCTGACTGTTACACCCAACCAGCCTGCATCCACGCCAAACTGATTTTCCGAAGGCGTGCTGTTTCTGACTTTAACCTCCATCTGTCCTCCTTCCAACTCAACCACATGGGAAGTAACTCCTTTAGACTCAACTGGTTCTCTAAACTTAATCTTTTCCCAATCATTTGATTGGATGGCGGCGCCATTGCCCTCGCCCCAGGGATAGACTTTGATGTCGTTTCTACCAGGGACGTCAATGGGTTGATCGATAACAGCTGGTTTATCAAGAAATGATACGGAAAGGAACTCCTCTTTACCAGTGACAGGAAAGAACTCTGGTTTTTCCAATCTTCTCTGGGCTGCAGCTTCTTGTAAAGCTTTGTAAGACTCCCCCGACATAAATTCCGCCTCCTTCTCCCACTGTGATTTTTTGCCTACTGAGTGCAGGATGGTTTCCCCAAGGATTCCTTCCAGTTTATCCAAACTGAGATAACGGTTGATTTGTTGCCAGATTAAACCTACATAAGAATCGATGATAGAAAAATCCGATTGTACGCCTTTTTCAGTTGGTACCGGTGTCGCATCTTTTTTTACTGCTTCTTTTGGAGAATTTTGCCCACTCTTACCTGCATTTTTGCAAGATTGATAATCTGACCAGGCTTGATCCCTGCAGGCCTGACTTTTTCCATGACAGTCGCTTGCTTTCATGCATGCATTATATTTATCAGCTGGAGAAACTTCATCCAAATACGAACCTTTAGCTTTCTCTGTACATGCTGTTTGGCATTCATCAAAAACCCCAAAGCATTTATAACTTTCCTTATAATAATTCTCATAAGTGCAGTCTGTACTTGTCTGAGCATCAACTTTTGAGGACGGGAAAAACACAATAATTAAAAGAAGTATTATGGGCAGGATGCCTGCCCGCCAAAACTTTAGTGTAGGCGGGAATTTTTTCACTCTAGTACCAGACTATCAGAAAAATAAAAGTCAAGTCAAGCAGAATAGAAGGCGTGAACGATTCTGTTATGGTATAATTGTAAGCGTCACTAGGGCCCCATCGTCTAACGGCTTAGGACATTGGGTTCTCATCCCAAAAATTGTGGGTTCGAATCCCACTGGGGTCACCCTTCGACGAGCTCAGGGTTTTTCCCACCCAGTTCTTTTTTGATTTCAACTACCGCCTTCTCGTACTGTTCCTTGGTGAGCTGATTATCTAAAATGCAATATCTCTTGCTTGCAAAGCTGTGCTTCGTTATACTAAAGAAGAGTATGGAATCTGTTGTTTCATTTTTCGCGAATCTTTTTACGTTCCTCTTTACACTTATTGTGGGATTATTTTTTTTGACAGCGTTTTTAGTTACCTTACAGAGGTTTTTTATAAGATTTCGTTTTAATGCTAAACTCAAAAAGAGCTTACATACCGAAGATAAAACAGTTTTTTTCATCAAAATTCCATCTGGCAATGAGAAAAAAGAAGCTGCAATGGAGTTATTTCTGCGCTCTTTACATAGGGTGCTTCCGAATAATAGTCCAATAAGTTTGGAGATGGCTTCCAAAAATCAATTCCTTAAATTTTATATTGTACTGCCAAAGCATCAGAAAAATCTTATCGAGTCACAGCTCTACGCCCAATATCCTGATGCGGAGGTCGAAGAAGTGAAGGATTACCTTCCTTCTTTTGAGAAAAACACAGTGGTTGAACAGCTTTACTTTAAGCGTTCGAGCATAAATCCGCTAAATACTTATCATGGTTTAACAGAGGATCTGTTAACGACGTTTTCTGCTATGTTAGCAAAAACAGAACCTGAAGAAGAAATATATTTACAGATTGTCTTAAAAAGAGTCGGCTCAAAGTTTTGGGAGCGAGGTTTTAATGTCTGGAGATTTAAGCTTTTTGGGCAAAAATATACAGGCGAAGAAAATAAACCGACGTCCGCATATTGGAAAATTTCTCAAGATGTGTATTTTGGGAAACTTCGATTGGCATATACAGCAAGAGATCCGATCGTTGCTAAAACAAAACTTTCAGCAATTCTTGGTCTTTTCAAGGGTATAAAAAGTGCAAGCAATGAATTAAAGAAAAAGGGATTTGAATTGGAAGAAAATGTGTCATTGGCATTTAAAGGAAGAGTTTTTGAAAAGGGCGATATGTGGACTTGCGCAGAGCTGGCAACCATTTATCACTTTCCTTATAAAGGCGCCGTTGTTTCAAATGTTATCGATACAACGTCAAAAAGAGCTCCGGCGCCAGACATATTACCATTTCGAGGGTTAGTTGACCCTGAAGAGGTATCATTTTTTGGCGAAACTAATTTTAGAAATGAAAAGAAAATGTTTGGTATTAAACGAATTGATAGAAGAAGACATCTTTATATAGTTGGTAAAACCGGAAGCGGTAAAAGTAAGTTGCTGGAACTCTTGCTAATATCTGATATTTTAAGCGGACAGGGATGTTGTTTAATAGACCCGCACGGAGATTTAGCTGAAGAAACTTTAAAGTTTGTGCCTAGGGAACGTGTAAACGATGTTGTATATGTTAACCCAGCAGACAAAGATTATCCAATTGGTTTTAATTCACTGGAATCTGTTGAAGACTATGAAACCAGACAACATTTGTCAACATTCTTTATATCTATTTTTAAGAAACTTTTTGCAGCCAGCTGGAATCAGCGAATGGAGCATTTAATCCGCTATATCACTTTGGCACTTTTAGAAACACCTGATTCAAATGTCTTGGGAATTCCTCGAATGATTGCTGATACTCCTTTTAGACAAAGAGTGATTATGCAAATTAAAGATCCAGTAGTAAAGGGTTTTTGGACCAATGAATTTTCTGCTTCTGCCGATCAATATTCAAGAGAAGCAGTAGTACCAATCTTAAATAAGGTTGGGCAATTTATTGCTAATCCGGTTGTGCGAAATATGATTGGACAAAGGAAAAACACTCTAGATTTTGGAAAATTTATGAATGAAGGCAAAATCGTTTTTCTAAATATCTCTAAAGGTAGATTGGGAGATGATAATACAGCCCTTTTGGGAGCTATGTTTATCACAAAGATTCAACAAGCGGCACTGGCTAGGGCTAAAGTTCCGGAAGACCAAAGACGTGATTTTTACCTTTATGTCGATGAATTTCAGAATTTTGCTACAGAAGCATTTTCCACTATTTTGTCAGAAGCAAGAAAATACCATTTAAATTTGACAATTGCTCATCAGTATATTGCTCAGCTACCAGATGATGTTAAGTCTACTGCTTTTGGAAATGTTGGATCATTGATAGTTTTCCCAGTAGGCGGAGACGATGCGGAGTATTTGACTAAGGAGTTTGTCCCTGTCTTTAATGCTGAAGACTTGATTAATTTAAATGTGAGAGAGATGTATATAAAAATGTCGGTTGATGGAAAATTGACGAAGCCATTTTCTGCCCGAACTATCACTGTTCCTAATTCTCAATTTGATTTTACCAGAGAAATTTTAAATCATTCAAGACTCACCTATGGAAAAAACAGGGTTTCTGTGGAAAATGAAATCCGCAGGTGGAGCGAGTCTTCACAATCTGCCGCTTCGGATAAGTCAGAGGATTTTCCAGAACCCATGATCTAATATACTAAATTACTCCAGCCAGAATTTGTAGCATTAATTTGGGCAATTATTTGGCTGCTTAGCTTCTCGTACTCCTCTTTTGTAAATTGGCGATTTAAAATACAGTATTCTTTATTTCTTAGCCCAACACACCCCAAGCTATTTTTAACATTAAAGCAATTAAATAAATAGGTGCTATCTTGACAATTGCTCGCATGAACAGCAAAACTACAATTAAATAAGGTAGCAGAATCTACAGCCTGGTAGGTAAGCTCTGTACCTAAAGCAACGTAAGTTAAATCATATGATGTTTTGCAGTAAAAACTATCGTAAAGATAAGCACAGTTTTCATCGTAAGCGGCATCAAAACAAAGATAGCAATTTTTGTCGAAATGAATATAATTTCCGTAAGTTGTATTTTCGTTATTTCCCCCGACAGTTTGAGTGAGAGGAAAGCGTTTTTTTGAGTCCTTCTACGAATGCTAAAACTTTCTCGCGGGGTAGCGATTTAAATTTTTTAATTTGTTCTCTATATTCAGATTCGGCAAGTTGTCTATTAAATATACAAAAAGATTTATTTTTTAAATTAACACATCCAAAAAGATCATTGCCGCTACAGTTATAGCAATACGCACTATCTCTAATATTGCTACAATATTCGATAAATTCACAATTAAACGCTTTATAAGGATCCACACTTTCATAGCAAAGTTCTGATTCTACTGCGTAGTCACAGTCTCCGCAGTTAGCACACATAAAGGAGTCAAATAGATAGAAAGAGTCTGTGGTATTGTAGGTATCAAAACAATAAAAAAGATTTTTTGAGTTATAAACTTCATTACAAAATTCACATCCCTCAGAGTTGACAACAGCAGCTGGAAATTTGGGTTGAGACAGGATTATTCTCTGTAGTTCCGTAAAAAAACCATTAGAAGTCATATTCTAAATATCTGGTAGTGGGTCTTTAATTATTAGATCGTTCTCCATAAAGAATTTTTCATAGTCTTCTTTACAGTAGACGGACTGTTGAACTTTTTGCGGGTCGAATGATACAACTATTTCTTTATTACATTTTTGACATTTGGTTTTAAAAAGCTGTCTGCCTCCACGTAAAAGTAATCTTCTTAATTGCCTGCAGGTTGGACAATTTGTAGGCAGAGATAGACCTTTTTGTTTTAGGAATTCTTGTTCTTGGTCAATGATCAAGAAGTTCTTATTGCACTTTGTGCAAATTTGCTTAATGTTTGCCATTGGCCTTAGTATATATCATATGATTTGATTGTATCAACATCCATTTTCTAGTATAATTTTCTTGTGGATAAGATATATCTCTCCGTTGTTATTCCTTCCTTTGACGAGATGGCGAATCTGCAGAAAGGCGTGCTTGACAAGGTCGTTCACTTTTTGAATAAGAAGAATTATACCTACGAAGTTATTATTGTTGATGATGGTTCAAAAGATGGAAGCGTTGAGTTCGTGGAGAGTTTGATTAAGGAAAACCCCAGGTTCAGGCTTATTAAACACCCCCATCTTGGAAAAGCGGGAGCAGTGACAACAGGAGTTTTAAAGACGCAAGGGGAGTATGTCTTATTTACCGATATGGATCAGGCAACTCCAATTGAAGAGATTGATAAACTGCTTCCGGTTTTTGATCCGCCAGAGGAATGATGTTTTTGCGCAGCTTAGTAGTGGGCATTAAGGGAATCACCGATACACAGTGCGGTTTTAAGATGTTTCGAAAAGCTGCGGCTAAATCCTTGTTCGCAAAAATAAATGAACTACATAATGGGTTTAAAAAAGTTTCAGGATCAAGTGTTTCGGCAGGATTTGATGTAGAAATTGTATATTTAGCACAAAAGATGGGGTATAGGATTAAAGAAGTTCCGGTAAACTGGTTATATGTTGAGACCAGACGTGTAAGCCCGATTAAAGATTCAATAGAGGGTTTAATAGATTTAGTTAGGATAAAAATTAGAGATCTTCAAGGAGTCTACAAGTAATGTCAGAATTCAGAATTCGAACTTGGGAATTCAGAATCCTGGGGGCGGGATACGTAATAATAGTTATTGGACTTTTTCTTTATTCTTTTACCCAGGTTGATTTGGGATTGACTTTGACTCAATGGTCAATCTGGCAGGTACTGCAGACGTTTTTTCAACAAATTGGATATTTTCAAAGACCCCTTTCAACAGCACTCTACATAGCGCTGGTATTACTGCTTTCCATTTTCTATCTTCTTTTCTTAAGATTGGCACATGAGAAAAAAATTGCCAAAAGAGAGGTTTGGAGCCTTATTTTAATAATGAGTTTTATTCTAACCTTTTCCTATAATGCCTTCTCTTATGATTTATTCAACTATGTTTTTGATGCAAAAATAGTTACCTACTATCAGCAAAATCCCTATGAGCATAAGGCGCTTGATTATCTAGGAGAGCCAATGCTTTCATTTATGCACTGGACTCACAGAACTTATCCCTACGGCCCAATTTGGCTTGCGGTAACAGTACCTCTTTCATATTTAGGATTTGGGTTTCTTTTGCCAACGCTTATTTTATTTAAAACCCTTGCAACCTTGAGTTTTTTGGGAACGGCATTTTTTATTGGGAAGATCCTACAGAAGATTTCAAAAGCAGATGAGATGTTCGGCATTATTTTTTTTGCACTAAATCCCTTAGTTATTATCGAGGGTCTGGTAGCGGCTCATAATGATATTTTTATGATGTTTTTTGCTATCGCCTCAATATATTTCCTCATAAGTAATCATATCTTCCGATCAGTAGCGTTGTTGGTATTATCGATTGGTGTAAAATTCGCAACAATCTTTTTTGCTCCGATAGTTGCCTGTTACTATTTATTTTTAAAGCAGAGAAGACAGATTCCTTGGGATAAATATTTTTTAATCGCTGTAATGCTCATGGTAATCCCCGTTATCGTTGCCTCGATTAGGACAAACTTCCAACCCTGGTATTTACTGTATGTTCTTCCTTTTGCGGCTCTTGCTAAGCCCAGATATTTTATTTTAATTCCAAGCGTAATTGTTTCTCTTTTTGCCCTTTTTCAATATGTGCCCTTTTTATATCTTGGCAACTGGGATCCGCCGGTTCCAAGCATATTATTTTGGATTATGGTAAGTTCAATTATTGCATCTGTTGTTTTTACCGCTGCTTGGTTTTTAAAGAGAAAATGGTAAAATAGATTATTATATGGGGTTTTTGAAACAATATAAGCTTGAAATTATTTTTTTCGGTTTTATTATTTCTCTTTTTTTCTTCTCGCGGTTGATAAGTCTCCTTTCAGTCCCAATTTTCACCGATGAAGCAATATACCTTCGCTGGGCGCAGATTGCTAAAAACGATGCGGCATGGCGGTTTATTTCTCTAACAGACGGAAAACAACCGCTTTTTGTCTGGCTGGTTATGATAGTAATGCGTTTTATAAGTGATCCTTTAATGGCGGGCAGAATCGTTTCGGTTTTGGCCGGTTTTACGACAATCGTTGGTCTTTTTTTCTTGGGCAAAGAAGTGTTTAAAAACCGCTGGATTGGAATTACATCCTCTTTTCTTTATGTCATCTACCCATTTGCGCTTGTTTACGATCGAATGGCGCTTTACGATAGTTTGGTTGGAACATTTTCGGTATGGGGTTTATATTTTGCGATACTTATGGTTCGCCGTCTTCGTCTTGATATAGCACTTATATTGGGAATGATAATAGGGGCAGGAGTGCTTAATAAAACCTCCGGTTTTTTTAGTCTCTATCTTCTTCCATTAACGCTTATTCTTTTTGATTTTGCGAAAAAAGAAAGATATCTCCGCTTTGTAAGATGGGCGGGTCTTGCTTTAATTGCGGGCATTTTAACTTACGTGTACTATTCAATGCTTCGTTTGTCTCCCTTTTTCCATCTTATTGATCAAAAGAATGCAATTTTTGTCTATCCTTTACAAGAATGGCTGAAACATCCGTTTATATATTTCTGGGGTAATTTGTCTATTGGGCAATGGGATTGGCTTACTAGGTATATGACAATGCCAACACTTGCCCTAGTTGTTATATCATTTTTTCTTAAAAGTAGAGACTACGTAAGGGAAAAGGCGCTGCTTATTTTTTGGTTTGCTATTCCTTTTGCGGCGCTTGCTCTATTTGGTAAAACGTTGTATCCCCGTTTTATCTTTTTCATGACTCTTTCCCTCTTGCCTTTAGTTGCATTTTCGCTTTTTCAGCTTAATAAAATGATTAAAAACAAAATTTTTTTTGCTTTTTGCTTTTTGCTTTTTGCTTTTTTACAACTTCGTTCTGACTATTTTATACTGGCTGATTTTGCTCGCGCTCCTATTCCAGAGTCTGATTTGGGTCAATATATTAATAACTGGCCGGCAGGAGGGGGCATAAATGAGATAATCTCCTTTTTAGAACAGAGGGCTTCTAAAGAAAAAATCTATATAGCAACCGAGGGTACATTTGGTAGCCTTCCAACCAACTCTGTGGAGATATATTTGGGGGATAACAAAAACGTTGACAAAAGAGGTATTTGGCCACTTCCCACAAAGATTCCGAAAGACTTAATAGAAAAAGCAGAGAGTATGCCGGTATATTTTATTTTTAATGAAACTCAATATCCTCCGCCGCCGGTGGATTG
>JACPTT010000019.1 GCA_016192645.1 Candidatus Levyibacteriota bacterium
CAGAAGTCGTATTTGCTAAGATGCCGCGGCAAAAACCACTCCGCCTCTTGCTCAACCAGCTTGTCTTTGGTTGTTAGATCTTTATGAACAATTCGTCCCTCGCAAATGGCAATAATCTTGGACGTAACCGCAACAACAGATTTCTCCTGAAGTTTTGGAATGTACTTATCTAAAATTTTGAAGATATCCTTATCTTTTTTTGTGATTTTGTGAGTCTTTATTGAAGTTACCTGCATAGCGTTATGTATGATATATCGATATATGATGCAGTGCTATACTTCTTCGGCAATCCATGGGCCGTTTGCCGATCGTTTTACAAACACCCCAACGACTGGAATTACAGAACCAACGAAAGACTGAATGAGTTTAACCGATTTTCTAACATCGTTTTTATGCTTTTCATCATCCACCGGATTTCCGGCGCACTCCGCATGTCCGCAAACCACAATACCTTTTGAATGATGTTTATTTACTGAAATATCAATTTTTGTTTTTAATTGAGTAATGAACTCTCTTGAAGGATTATGAGCAATAATTTTTACCAGCCCTGCTTCGGTTATAGTATCCGGATATTCTGCGCCAAATTTATTTTTTCCAAACTGAGAAACTAACTCTTCGCATCTTCCATCCATGCAGCGAAGAGCAGTAAAAAATGTATCACCAAGACTTGACATATCTGTAATAATATAGCAAAGTAAGCTCCTCTGCAAGCGCTATATGCCTGAAATGAACTTGCTAAGGAACTTATCTTATAAAACCTCTCCCCAGAAGCGGTCTCCACCACCCATGAGTAAAATATAAGTTTAGATAAGTAGAGCTTTACTAATTATCAGCTATAGGCTATACTAAGCTAGTATGGCAGTGGAATTAGAAGCCTGGCTTATTGGTAGACTCGATCAACTACCTTTGGGCGACCCAGATCGCGCCTTTCTGGAAGCGACGCTACGCACAACCAAAGCGCGCATAGGGCGAGGACAAAACCCTAGCCCTCATCAAAAGGGTGGTCTTTTAAGTTCTGGTGAACACCTAGCGCAAACATTTATTGATTCAAAGAAAGGACCCTTCCTTCAATTAGAAGAAGTTGCAAGAATAAAAAAGCATACTTCTGCAAATAGGAATTAGCATCAGATGAACCTTTAATACGTTTTACTCCTTATATGCAAACAACCGCTATCCAGCGGTTAGAAATTTTTGACAGACTTCTTGCTAAGCAACAACCCCAATGTCAATAGCTAAGGTTTAATTTCTGTGGGCGCGCATGGGATCGAACCATGGACCTCCAAATTATCAGTTTGGCGCTCTACCACTGAGCCACGCGCCCAATTCAATTTTTTGAGGCACGGGTGGGAGTTGCATCCGCGCATAACTGTTCTGTCCCAGAAGTATGTAGCTTTTTTTGAGGTGCGGATCGGATTCGAACCGACGAATACCTGTTCTGCAGACAGGCGTGTTACCGCTTCACCACCGCACCAAAAAAGCTTACAACTTCGGGATCCCGCACTTCTAAGCCAAATTATATCAAATTTGGCAAGATAGTGCTGGGACAGACAGCTGCGTTACCGCTTCACCACCGCACCTTTTCTAGCTAATAGCCGTTCGCGTTTTGTCTTTAGCTTTAACTAAAGACTAACTGCCAACGACAAAAGACAGAATTAAGTATAGCAAAAGAAGGGCTTCTTGCAAAGAGAAGAAGAAATTTAATCAGCTTCGAAGATATATATAGGCAAGATAAGAATGCAGAAAATACGACAAGTGGTTTCTTCGGCGAATAAACTCGTTTAAAATATAATAAGTCTCAGCGGCATACAGTTTTGTTGCCAACCGGTATGAAGAGTATTTTTTGTGCTTTGAGTGGCTATACACCCCTTTTAGCTGGATAATTTTTTTCCTTTTATCCCGAAATTGGTAATTTAGGTAAAGCTCAAGCGCTCCAAGTCCTTTTTTCTCCAAAACCTTTAGATAAGGAAGCAAGTCTTTTTTGAAGTATGCCCGCTCTCCGCTTAAAGGCACTCCAACTGTGGCTTCGACTCTACTTGAACGGTATCCAATTGCAAAGTCGTATTTACCGCTTTGAAGAGTATGAACTAACTGGGCTATATGTTTATCGTTTAAACCCCTTATATCCGCGTCGATCAATAAAATAACTTCTCCCTTTGCTTTTTCTATCCCGCGGGCTACGGCAAATCCTTTACCGCGATTGCGTTTTAAATTAATAATAGTAATTTCCGGAGTCGATTGAAGAATTTTTAATGTTTTATCCGTTGAGCCATCATTTATGCAGATAATCTCATTTACATAGCTTGATCGTGTCAGCGCTTTAAGTACCCCTTTGATCTTTTTCTCCTCGTTATACGCAGGTACTATTGCCGACACCCCGCTTTTCATATAAGAACAGCGTAGCAATTTTTTTTTGGGAAATCAAGGGGAAAACAATAAACTACTCCGCAGCTTGCTGCGGAGTATTCCGCAAGCGGAAAAGTTTGTTTCTCACTTGCATCTTCACAACAAGTTGTGAAGTATTACAGCTCAAAATCAAGAAGTGGTAGGAAAACCTAGAATAGGATTCTTCCGATTTAATATCGGAACAAGTGCTATTCACTCCACTTGGGTGTACTTTATTTGGTCGCTGGTCTTTTGCCTTTAGCTATTAGCCAACGACTAATGACCAATCGCCAATTTACCGTACCTTCTCTCTTTCCTGCCCTTCCGAAGCTCCGAGAACGGAGCGAAGGAGGGTTTTTAGAAAGGAGGTGATCCATCCCCAGCTTCGGCTAGGGATACCTTGTTACGACTTAAGCTTCATCGCCGATCTCTATCTCCCCCGATTAAATCGGAGTTCGATAGCTACCGACTTTGCTGCCTTGACGGGCGGTGTTCAGAGATTAGTCCGCCAACTGGCGGACTATCTCACCCCACTGGGCGCGCGGTTTTCCCGCACCCTAGCGGACGGCTATCCAAACATTGGCCTTCTATTATTCATAAATTCCCTGATTTTCAAAAGTTGGTTTATACCCTCTTCTGTTCGATGCTTCTTCCGCTTAAACAATTCTGCTGCTTGGCAAAAAAGCTCAAAATCTTTGCCTTTCTTACCTTTTAGGGGAAACTGTTTAAAAAATGGTATCACCTTGTAAAGAATATCTTTTTGTCTCCTAACGACAAACTTTACATGAGGTTTCCATCCGTATCTTTCGTAATTAAGTTCTACTATTCTTCCGCAGTCTAGCCTTTTTTGGATTAATTCCAAAACCGGTTTATCATCTGCTCGAAGCTCAATTTCAAAGCAGAGATTCGCATCTCTGCCTGTCTTTTTTGTTTTATGCTTCGTTATCAAAATAGCAAAACATCCTTCCCCATCAGTAAAACCAACAATATACCAAGGACTTAAGAATCTATATGCACTCATGTTTGATTAGCTTTGATCCTTCCTCCGATTAAATCGGAGTACTATGATCTCTGCAGACTTCCAGTATCTACTCGGTGTTAGTTCACACTGACACCTATCCCGATTATATATTCGTTTAACTCGAGTTTGCAACTCTTCGTAAACGATTATGTATCCAAAATATTTATTAAAAGTTGTAAATTGAAGTATTTTGGATATAAAATATCGGGATCAATGCTGGATCTCCCTTTGTAACCAAATTTTCCTTCTATCAGCGAGCCATAAGCGATGCTGACAAACTTTGTTTATTGTCATCTTGAGCCCAATTATCCCGCACTTACATTTAGTAAATCACTTCCCGATTTGTACGAACGGTCGTGGAAGTGCGGGACCGTCTCAACTTCAAGCTAACAATTGTTACTTTAGCCCTTCTCTCTCCAACATTGCTGCAGGAGGATGCTATTTCACTTTAAAGATCTTACTTATCTTTAGAAGGATTTCCCGCTTCGCCGAAGCTCAGCGAGGCGAGTCACCTTCTGGAAAAATTGGCCGAAAGGCGCAATT
>JACPTT010000020.1 GCA_016192645.1 Candidatus Levyibacteriota bacterium
ACCACCGGCAAATTGGCCAGGAGCTTGATTTATTTTCTTTTCACGACGCTTCTCCCGGCGCTGTTTTTTGGCACCCGAAAGGCTGGATTATATACAAAACGCTTCAAGAATTTATCAGAACAAAATTAGCTCAAGAAGGCTACCAAGAAATATCAACTCCTATTATGGTAAAAAGCGATTTATTCAAAAAATCCGGCCATTGGGAGTACTACAACGAACATATGTTTAACTTTGGCGCCGAAGAGCAAGTCTACTCGCTCAAACCAATGAATTGTCCGGAATCAACGCTTATTTACTCATCAAAGACCCGAAGCTATCAAGACCTTCCTCTTCGATTCAGTGATTTTGGAATACTTCATCGAAACGAACTCTCGGGAGTTTTGGGCGGGCTTTTTAGGGTTAGGCAATTTGTGATTGACGATGCTCATCACTATCTTCGGCCGGATCAAATTCAGGATGAAATCCGTAAGCTCCTTATTTTGGTTACTGATTTCTACAAATCATTTGGGTTCAAACCGCAATTTTACTTTGCCACAAAACCCGAAAAAGCAATGGGCGACCCAAAGCTTTGGGAAGAGGCCGAAAAAGACCTGGAAAACGCCCTAAAAGACGCAAAAATGAAATACAAAGTTAAAGAAAAAGACGGCGCCTTTTATGGCCCAAAAATAGATATTCACATAAAAGACTCCCAAGAGAGAGACTGGCAATTGGCAACCATTCAGCTTGATTTCCAAATCCCGGAGCGCATGCGACTAGAGTTTGTTGACAAGGACGGAGAGAAAAGGCGACCCGTGATGATTCACCGAGCTGTTTTAGGCTCGCTTGAACGATTTATTGGGATTTTAACCGAGCATTTTCAAGGCTCATTTCCGATTTGGCTTTCTCCTGTTCAGGTAGTTGTTCTTCCTATTACCGACAGACATCAAGAGCATGCAAGAAAAATTCATAATGAACTTCAAAGAGCAAGCATTAGAAGCGAGGTTGATGCTCGAGCGGAAACTCTTCAGGCCAAAATTCGCGATGCCACTTTACAAAAAGTACCATATATGGGTATAATAGGCGATAAAGAAGTAACAAGTAAAAATATTTCTGTCCGAACACGGGAAGGGAAAGATTTAGGCATTTTGAGCCTTTCCCAATTTTTACAAAAGGTAAAAGACGAAATTGATAAAAAGGTTTAAAAAATACAAACAACGTCATTTGTTTTATCGAACAAATGAGCGGATCCAAGCCGCATCTTTGCGTGTTTTGGATAGCAGCGGTAAGCAAATAGGAATACTGCCTAAGTTTGAAGCGCTTGAAAAAGCGCGCCAACTCGGCCTTGATTTAGTCGAGATTGCACCCAAAGCCAATCCTGCGGTTGCCAAGATAATTGATTTTAAGAAGTTTTTGTATCAGCAAGAGAAAAAGAAACGGGAAGAGAAGAAAAAAAGCAAGACTTCCGAAACAAAAGAGATAAGATTGAGTCCGTTTATAGACGATCATGACCTAAATGTGATGATAAAACGGGCGCAAGCATTTTTAAAAAATAGCAACAAGGTGCGCTTGGTTGTAAAATTTAAAGGCAGACAAATTGTTCATCCTGAATTTGGACACGAAGTGCTTAATAAAGTTATTACGGCAGTTTCTAATATCTCAAATGTTGAAAAAGAAGCACATCTTGAAGGAAAACAGCTAATTGCACTTGTTGTTCCGGAAAAGAAAAAAGGGGAAACTCCGATTGAATCGGAGCAAAATGACGATGAAAATAAAAAAATCGGTCAGCAAAAGGTTTAGGGTAACAAAACGAGGCAAAGTTCTTTTTGCGCATCATTATAGCCGCCATCTGCGAAGAAAGAAATCGCAACAACGTAAAAGGCGGCAAAAAGAACCGGGTCAGTTGAAGGGCAAATTCGCGAAAAAGATAAAAAAAATGCTGGGCCAAGCTTAGCTTGGTTAGGAAAGGTTTAAATGGCAAGAATTAAACGGGGAACCGTATCTCGAAGAAAACATAAAAAACTTTTTAGTCTTACAAAAGGTTATCGGGGAACAAAAAACCGGCTCATTCGGGTTGCCCATGAGGCCTCGTTACACGCAGGCGCGTATGCCTATCATGGAAGAAAACTTCGAAAGCGAGATATACGAGCCTTGTGGATTACCCGCATCGGAGAAGCTGTTAAACAAGAAGGGCTTTCATACAACGTGTTTATAAACAAACTTAAAAAAGCAAACATTGAACTTGATCGAAAGATTTTAAGCAATCTTGTCCTTGAAGATCCAACTGTCTTCAAGCAAATAGTTGACCACGTCAGACGTGGTTGACACAGTAAGAAAAAGTTGATATACTGATAAAAGATATGCAAAAACCAAATAGA
Organism: Candidatus Levyibacteriota bacterium; assembly: GCA_016192645.1. Classification (GTDB taxonomy): domain Bacteria; phylum Patescibacteriota; class Microgenomatia; order Levybacterales; family UBA12049; genus JACPTT01. The sequence continues at coordinate 2,355 of JACPTT010000020.1, forward strand.
ACGTTTAAGTTTTTCTTTACCTTCGCTTAAGCGGAGGTTGGTTTTTGCGTAAAAGTCGATCAGCCTCCAATCCCGATTTAATCGGGAAAGCGGAGGTTTTTTGTTGTTAAAATAAGGGGGTGAATCTATATGACTTTTCAGGAAAGAACTGAGGTAGCCAATAGGGACACATACGTCGAGCATCATTCTAATGTTATTCGCCAAAGCATGAATCATTTGCTGGAACATCTACTTGGATTACAACCTGGAGAACTTCTGAGGCACAATAATACAGCATTACATGTAATATCAGCGCTTGTATTAACCGGCAGAGAAGATACCGCACGTGAAGTTATCAAAAATCCAACGCTTGTCACAGATAAAGAACGTCTTGGACGGGCTTTGCATGATGCGTTAAAGCCTAAATCCGCAACGCAACAAATACAAGATAGAATACTACCTCCAAAGCCAGCTGAACTCAGAACATGGAGAAAAACGCATGGCGATGGAATTAGGTACCTGGGTCAGCCCAAAAGGTAATAAAAATCCAGTGTCGAAACAACGCAGTTTTTATGCTATTCTTAACTTATGGAAGAAACGCTTATTGGGATTAAGAATGCGGCTGTTTCTTTAATTCTTGAGGCAGGGGACTTAAGAGAACTTGAAGAAATTAAACTCCAATTTTTGGGAAGAAGCGGAAAGCTTACCCTTGCCATAAAAGAAATTACAAAAATCCCCCAAGAAAAACGACCCGAAGTAGGAAAACTGGCAAATGAAGTTAAACAAACGGTTGAAGAAACGCTGGAGAGTCAGGAATTAAGAATTAGGAATCAGGAATCAAAAAAACGCAAAGGAAAAATTGATACGACTGCACCAGGGATTCCTCCTAAGATTGGACATCTTCACCCA
>JACPTT010000021.1 GCA_016192645.1 Candidatus Levyibacteriota bacterium
TCGTCCGACCTTAAAAAGAAAAAACCGGTCTTAAAAGAAATGATCGAAAATGAAATTCCGGGACTATATATTTGCGGAGCATATCAGTTCTTGGGCAAATATTATAAAGAAGCAGACGGAACAATTATCGAGGGCTTAGGCATCCTCGATCTCTATACGGAAAATCCCGGAGAAAACCATCCTCGCCTCATCGGTAATATCGCTGTTGAAATCCATAATTCATTATTCATGATTCATAATTCATCCACGCTCATTGGCTTTGAAAACCATGGCGGCCGAACATATCTTGGGAAAAACATAAAACCACTCGGCAGAGTTCTAAACGGTTTTGGGTATAATGGAAAAGACCAAACCGAAGGCGCAATCTATAAAAATAGCTTTGGAACTTACCTGCACGGCCCAATTTTGCCCAAAAATCCGCATTTTTCCGATTTATTAATACAAAAAGCGCTTCAGAAGAAGTATGGCTCCCCTATCGACCTCTCCCCTCTTAACGACGATTTGGAATGGCAAGCCCACAAAACAATTGTAAAAAGACTTGGCGTAAGTATATAATGGGGATATGAAAATTAATGTCTCTCATATTGCCAAGCTTGCCAATTTATCCCTCAAAGAAGAAGAAAAAGAGAAATTTGAAAAACAGCTTTCCTCAATCCTTGACTATGTCAAAAAACTGGAAGAAGTTGATACATCAAAAGTAGAACCAACCCCTCAAGTAACTGGGCTTAAAAATATTACGCGTGAAGACCAAACAATCCCAAGTCTTTCCCAAGAAGAAGCTTTGTCAAATGCTAAAAACAAACACAATGGATTTTTTAAAGTAAAAACGATACTTGAAAAATAGAATTGCTATATTGTTTTATTGTTAAATTGCTATGAAATTAAACGAGCTAACTATTACAGAGGCTAGAGAAGGATTAAAAAATAAAAAGTTCTCCTCCTCGGAACTTACCCGTGCCTGTCTTGAGCAAATTGAAAAACACGACGCAAAAATCAATGCCTTTATAACTGTTTGTAAAAAACAAGCTATAGAGCAAGCAAAAGAAGCAGACAAACTCCTGAGCAATGGAGCAATGGAGCAATGGAGCAATCTTCCGCTTCTTGGAATTCCAATTGCGCTAAAAGATCTATATTCAACAAAAGATATAAAAACAACCGCCGGATCAAAAGTTTTAAAAGATTATAGTCCGGTTTACGATGCAACCGTTGTAAAAAAATTAAAAGACGCAGGGGCTGTTATTATTGGGAAGACGAATTTAGATGCCTGGGCGCATGGATCATCTGGTGAAAACTCCGACTTTGGGCCGACAAAAAATCCATGGAACCAAGAGTATGTGCCCGGCGGCTCAAGCAGTGGTTCAGCCGCCGCGCTTGCCGCCGACATGTATTTGGCGGCAACCGGAACCGATACCGGCGGCTCAATCCGGCTTCCGGCAAGTTTCTGTAATCTTGTCGGCTTAAAACCTACCTATGGACGGGTGAGCCGGTACGGCATTATAGCAATGGCTTCCTCGCTAGACTCAATAGGCCATCTTGCAAAAACCGTTGAGGATTCTGCTTTGCTATTAAACATCACAGCCGGCAATGATGTCTTTGATGCGACAACTCCCAAAAAACCCGTTCCGGATTATCAGAAAGGTCTTCAAAAAGGTATTAAGGAACTAAAAATTGGCATCCCTAAAGAATATCTGCAAACCGGTTTGGATGAAAAAGTAAAAGAAAATTTTGAAGATACCAAAAGGATCCTTTCTCGCCTTGGGGCAAACCTTATAGAGGTATCCCTTCCTCATACCGAATACGCGATCGCCTGCTACTATATTATTCAACCTGCCGAAGTCTCCTCTAATCTGGAACGCTATGATGGAATTCGTTTTGGCAATGACCGAAGTTTTTTTACCGATGAAGCAAAACGCCGCATCATGCTTGGCACATTTACCTTATCTGCCGGCTATTACGAAGCGTATTATAAAAAGGCAATGCAGGTTAGAACCCTGATTAAAAAGGATTTTGAGGATGCCTTTGTAAAAGTTGATGCGTTAATTGCACCCGTTTCCCCAACGCCTTCTTGGAAACTGGGAGAAAAAGTTGATGATCCGCTTAAAATGTATCTTTCAGATGTTTTTACGGTTACGGCAAATCTTGCCGGAATCCCCGCTCTGGCGGTTCCTTCGGGATTTATCAATGGCCTTCCCGTTGGCATCCAAATCCTCGGTCCCCAATTTTCCGAAGAATTACTATTTCAAGTAGGCTTTGCATATGAACAAGCAACAGAATGGTACAAGCGCAAGGCAATTTTAAATTTATAATTTGAAATTTTTAATGAAATCTTAATGCTTAAAAATTTAAATTTGAAAATTGATTAAAAATTAAAAAATTCGAATTGAAAATTATGAACAAAACTAAGTATCAACCGGTTATTGGTCTTGAGGTGCACGTAGAATTAAAAACAAAAAGCAAAATGTTCTGTGGCTGTTCGGCGCAGTATTTCGGCAAAGAACCAAACACGCATGTTTGCCCTGTTTGCTTGGGTCTTCCCGGAGCCCTTCCGGTTCCCAACAATAAAGCAATGGAGTGGTGCGTAATGATTGGATTGGCGCTGAATTGTAAGATTCCCCTCGTTTCCAAATTCGATCGGAAAAACTACTTTTATCCCGATCTGCCAAAAGGCTATCAGATTAGTCAATACGACGAGCCAATCGCTCGCAATGGCTCGCTCAAATTAAAAATTAAAAATGAAAAATTAAAAAATAATCTGGAAAAAACAATCCGAATACGAAGAGTTCATCTGGAAGAAGACACGGCCAAACTGATTCATCAGTTTGGAAATCAAAAATCAAAAATCAAAAATCAAAAATACGAGGAATTTTCGTTAATAGATTTTAACAGAAGCGGAGTTCCCTTAGTCGAGATAGTGAGCGAACCCGATTTTGAGTCGGCATTAGAAGTTGTTGAATATCTAAAAAAACTGCAGCAAATTGTTCGCTATTTAGACGTATCAAATGCCGATATGGAAAAAGGTGAAATGAGACTTGAACCGAATATATCGCTTCGCGAAATTTCAAATGTCAAATTTCAAATTATAAATTATAAGGTAGAAGTAAAAAATATTAACTCATTCCGTTTTGTTGAAAAGGCGATTGACTACGAACTAAAAAGGCAGGAAGAACTTCTGAAAAGAGAGGAAACGCCAGTTCAGGAGACAAGAGGATGGGACGAGAATAAACAAAAAACGATTTCACAACGATCAAAAGAAGAAGCGCATGACTACCGATACTTTCCCGAACCCGACATCCCACCTGTCCACTGGACAGGAAATCAAATATCAAACATTAAAAATCAAATAGAAGAACTGCCCAGCGAGAAGCTTGAACGGTTCAAAAAAGAGTACGGACTAAATGATTACGATGCGGAAATTTTAACACGAGATAAAACAACCGCGGACTATTTTGAAGAGGCCGTAAAAATAGGCGCCGGACACATGATTGCACCAAAACAGATTGCCAACGTTGTTATTAATAAAAAAATTGACATCTCATCTACCCTACCCGCGCACCTTATTACACAGATTGCATCTTCAAAGCAAACGGCAACACTAAGCGATGAAGCATTAGAAAAGATTATCACACAAATCGTTGATGAAAACCCAAAGGCGGTTGAGGATTACAAAAAAGGAAAATCAAATGCGCTTATGTTTCTTGTCGGACAAGTAATACGTAAATACCCAAAAAAAATAGACGCCGGCGGACTTCGGGAAAGAATGGAAAAAATGCTACAATAAAGGTATATGGCGGATTTTGTTCATCTTCACAATCATAGCGAATTTTCTCTTCTTGACGGGCTTTCAAAGATTCCAGCCATGGTTGCCCGGGCAAAAGATCTTGGAATGACTGCGCTTGCAATAACCGATCACGGCGCTTTATACGGCGCGCTCAAGTTTTATCATGCCTGCCGCGAAGCAGGTATAAAACCGATCATCGGATGTGAAATTTACGTTGCAAAAAGAAGCAGATTTGATAAAGAAGCAAACATTGACAGTGATCAAAACCACCTAATTTTACTTGCCAAAAATAATAATGGCTACAAAAATCTAATGAGGCTTGTTACTGCGGCAAGTCTTGAAGGATTCTATTATAAACCCCGCGCCGATTTGGAACTTTTGAAAAAATATCACCAGGATCTAATTTGTTTGACTGCTTGCCTTAACGGATATATTAGTGAGCCCCTGCTTGCCGGGCGGCACAATGAAGCCGAAAAAAAAGCAAAAGAGCTGATGGAAATCTTTGGCCAAAACCTCTATTTTGAGCTCCAGAAACATCCGAACATAAAAGGACAAGAAGTACTGAATCTTAAATTAATCGAACTCTCCGAAAAATTAGGAGTTCCGCTGGTGGCAACAAATGACTGCCATTATATCCACCAAGAAGACGCTGAAGCACAAGAAATACTTCTTTGCGTCCAAACTCAAAAAACAATTCTTGATAAAGAGCGAAAATTATCAATGATTGACTCTCCCGATTTCTACTTAAAAAGCTCCGAAGAAATGACGGGAATGTTTATTCAGTATCCTGCGGCAATTGAAAATACCGCCAAAATTGCAAAGATGTGTGATCTCGAAATCGAAACCGGTAAATGGGTCGTGCCAAAATTCGATGTCCCGGGCAATAAAACTTCGGAAGAATATTTGAAAAACCTCGTATACAAAAATCTAAAAGAAAGGTATCCGCATCCAACCAAGGAAATCAAAGAACGAGTTGAGTACGAACTGTCCGTTATTTTTCAAAAACACTACACGACCTATTTTTTGATTGTTTATGATCTTAAGAAATGGGCCCGTGAGCAAGGAATTGCCGCCGGTCCCGGGCGCGGCTCCGTTGCCGGCAGCATTGTTTCCTACATCCTGAAAATTACCGAGCTTGACCCGTTAACGTATGGCCTTCCTTTTGAGCGTTTTCTAAATCCCCAGCGGCCCACTCCGCCTGACTTTGATTTAGATTTTGCTGATGACCGACGAGACGAGGTTATTGCCTATGTCACAAAAAAATACGGCGAGGATAAGGTTGCCCAGATTATTACCTTTGGTACAATGGAAGCGCGCGGGTCGGTACGAGACGTTGGCAGAGCTTTGGGAATGCCGTATTCAGGGCCCGATCGCATCGCAAAACTTATTCCTCATGGCGCGCAGGGTTTTGCCATGACTATTGAAAAAGCTCTTGAGCAAAACCCCGAACTTTCGGGCGCTTACAAGAATGAACCGGAAATCAAAAGACTTTTGGATCTTGCCAGAAAACTTGAAGGAGTTACCCGGCATGCTTCAACCCATGCCGCGGGAGTAGTGATTGCCGATAAAGAATTGACCGAATATACGCCGCTTCAAAAAGAAGCGCGCGGAGAACGCATTATAACCCAGTACGACATGTACGATTTAGACTTAAATGTCGCAAGTCATGCCATTGGGCTTTTAAAAATTGACTTTTTAGGACTTCGCAACCTCACCATTTTAGAAGCATCAATTTTCTTTGTTAAACAAAATCAAAAAAAGGAAATTGATCTAACAAAAATCCCTCTAGATGACAAAGCGGTTTATGCTCTTGTTCAAAGCGGGGAAACAACCGGCATATTTCAACTGGAGTCAGCCGGTATGCGAAGACTGGCAAAAGATCTAAAACCTACTAAAATGTCTGATCTTGCCGCTATGGTAGCTCTGTTTCGGCCGGGACCAATGGCTTGGATCGATGATTTTATTTCGGCAAAAAATAACCAGCGTGTAATTCATTATCCCCATGACGACCTAAAACCCATCCTTTCGGAAACCTATGGCATTGCCGTATATCAGGAACAATGCATGCAGATCCCAAATGTGATGGCAGGCTATACCCTTGCCGAGGCAGATAATTTTCGGAAAGCAATTGGCAAGAAAAAACCGGAACTGATGAAGAAAGAAAAAGAAAGATTTATTAAGGGCTGCATTGCAAAAGGCTATTCGGAAGAAATTGCCGAAGAAGTCTTTGCCTTAATTGAAAAATTTGTCGGCTACGGATTTAATAAGTCGCACAGCGCTTCGTATGCGCTCATCGCCTATCAAACCGCATACATGAAAACTCATTTTCCGGTTGAATTTATGACGGCGCTTTTAACGGCGGAGTCACGGGGAAGCTCGGGGCCCGTAAAAAATGAAAAAATTGCCCAAAGCGTGGCGGAGTGCAGGCGAGTAAAAATTCCGGTTCTTCCTCCCGATATTAATAAATCTGAAAGCGAGTTTACGATCGAAGACGGAAAAAATATCCGTTTTGGATTATCGGCAATTAAAAATGTTGGGCAGGCGGCAATAGAAAGCATTCTTCAAGCCCGCCAAAGCAACCCCTTTACCGACTTTAATGATTTTTGCCTGCGGGTTGATTTATCCAAGGTCAATAAAAAAACTATTGAGAGTCTTATTAAATCCGGCGCTTTGGATTTGTTTGGGAACAGAGCAAATTTACTCATTCAGCTCCCAACGCTCCTTGAGACCATGCATAAAAAGAAAAAGCAAAAAGAAGAAGGACAAACAGCACTTTTTGATGATTTACCTGCTACGGAACAAGCATCGGAAAGAAAACAAAATAGCGTGGTCGACGACTTTTCTCAAAACGAAAAACTGGCTTTTGAAAAAGAATTTTTGGGAATATACCTTACCTCGCATCCGCAAATTGAAAACTTGCTTACGATAAAATCTGCGATTACCCATGAATTAGGGCTAATTGACGAAGAAAAAGAGGGGACTCAGGTTCGAATTGGCGGGATCATCGAATCAACGCGCCGGACCTTCACCAAAAAAAACGGCTATGAGATGGCTTTTTTGGCTTTGGCGGATGAAAATGGCATTACTGCCGAATGTATAGTCTTCCCAAAAGTTTTCGAGGAGTATAAAAGTCTTATTGTAAAAGACAGCGTGATTGTTATTGAAGGTCAAATAGATGCAAAAAGCGATCGGCCAATAATTATTGTTAAAAAAATTCAGCCCCCCAATCGTTTTTCTTCTTGACTTACAACTTTTGGCAAATTAAAATAAGGAAGCTATGGTTTCATTTGCTTCCGAAAAAGTCTTTTCGCTTGGAAGTATCCCAATTACCAATACTGTTCTTAACACTTTCGTCGTAGACGTAGCGTTAATTGCAGGCGCCTTATTTCTCACAAAACGATTAAATCAAATTCCAAGTCTTATGCAAAACGCTATCGAAGCATTAATTGAAACATTTTATAACCTTACCCAAACGGTGGCTCCTAATCGTGCTGCCAAAATTTTTCCCTACCTTGCAACATTTTTTCTTTTTATTCTCATTAGTAACTGGAGCGGTCTTATACCCGGTGTCGGCAGCATCGGGTTTTTTCATAATGGGCAACTTATTCCTATTTTGCGCAGTACCACAAGCGACCTAAACACTACTCTTGGGCTGGCTTTGGTATCGGCAGTCGCCACTCATCTTTTAAGCCTCAGAATAATCGGTATCAAAGAGTACTTTGGTCGCTATTTTTCGCTGAATCCGGTAAATCTTTATGTTGGGCTTTTAGAAATTATTTCCGAAATTACAAAAGTTATCTCTTTGTCTTTTCGTCTTTTTGGCAACATCTTTGCCGGAGAAGTGGTTCTTATAACAATCTCCGGTATATTTGCTTTTATTTTTCCCGTTCCGTTTCTTCTTTTGGAATTCATTGTCGGTTTTGTCCAGGCACTGGTTTTTGCAATGCTTACAATGGCGTTTATGGCAATTCTATCAACGCCGCATCACCAAACCGCAAAGGAGGTGAATCACAAAGAATATGAATCTTAGCGTTTCGGGCGGATTAATTATCGCCCTTGGAGGTATTGGTCCGGCATTGGCAATTGGTTTAATCGGCGCCAAAGCAATGGAAGCCCTTGGCAGAAATCCCGAGGCATCGGGACGAATCTTGCCGGCTATGCTTTTAGCCATGGCTTTTGCCGAAGCAATCGCAATTTATTCCTTAATTTTAGCATTCACAAAGTAGCGCAATATGGAGCTTATTAAAAATTTTGGGCTGGACCCGTTTTTATTGGGCGCTCAGGTAGTTAATTTTCTGATTATCCTTTATCTCTTAAAGCGGTTTCTTTATAAGCCGATTTTGGATCTTTTGAAAAACCGAGAAACCGTAATAAAAGATGGACTGCAAAAAGCACAGGAAGCAGTACTTCTTTTGGAAAAAACCAAAGAAGAAGAAAAAAGAATAATCAAAAATGCCCAAGCAGAAGCAAAAAAGCTTCTCGAAAACGCTAAAATTCACTCACTATCGCTGACTGCAAAGCTTGAAGAATCTTCAAAAAAGCAAGCCGAAAGAATACTTTTGCAGGCAAAAGCGCAAATAGAACAAGAAACAAGAAGCGCAGAAGAACGGCTAATGTCAAATGTCAGCCGTGTCGCAATGCAATTCTTACAAAAATCAGTTTCCCAGCTGTTCGATAAGAAAGATCAGGAGGAAGTCATGAAAAAAGCCATTGAACAATTAAAAAAAACACCCAACTAATATGACAAAAAAACAATTAAAAAATCTTGCATTGCAAAGCTATACGAAAGACTTGCTCGACCAAAAAAAAGTTGAATCAGTTGCACGCCTTTTGACGAGATTTCAACTAAAGCAGTACATACGAGAACTAAGGAATTCCGAAAGTCAAAAAACGATTAATATCGTTCTTCCTCACTTGCCAGCAAAAACGGATCAGCAAATGCTAAGCCGCCTTTTCGCAGGCAAAAGAATTATCTACCACGTTGATAAAACCTTGCTTTTGGGAATAAAAATCATCGATAACGACCAAGTCTATGATTTAAACTTAAAAGATACACTGGATAATCTTTTTACTTTTGTCTCGTCTGGATATGATTGACAGTCAAAAAATCATCGAACAGCTTGAAAATCGCCTCATGAGTTTTGGAGTGGATAAAAAAACGCAAAATATGGGTGTGGTGGAAAAAATCACCGACGGAGTAGTCATTGCCTCCGGACTATCAAAATGTTTTATGGGAGAAATTGTTGCTTTTGGGAACGGTAATTATGGCACAGTATTAAACCTTGACGAAGATACGGTCTCAATAATCCTTCTTGGAAAGGAAGGGAAATTAAAAGAAGGCGATGGGATTAAGCGAACCGGTAAATTATTGAGTATTGATGTTGCGGATACTATTTTGGGCCGGGTTATTGATCCGCTGGGCTCACCCCTTGACGCAAGACCAAAAATTAAAGGAGCCCGCGCTATGCCGCTTGAACGAATAGCTGCGGGGGTTGTAGAGAGAGAACCGGTTAATACCCCCTTAAAAACCGGACTAAAAGCTATCGACGCCATCATTCCAATCGGCAGAGGACAACGAGAGCTAATTATTGGCGATAGGGGTTTGGGCAAAACGGCAATTGCCATAGACACGATCATTAACCAGCGCGTAAGTAATGATGTTATCTGTGTATATGTTGCGATCGGGCAAAAACAAAGCACAATTGCCCAAATTATCGATCGACTAAAAGAGGAACAAGCTCTCCCCTATACGGTTGTCGTTGTTGCTTCCTCGTCGGATCCGGCATCGCTTCAATACCTTGCCCCTTATGCGGGGTGCGCAATCGCCGAATACTTTATGGAAAAAGGTAAAGATGCATTAGTGATCTATGACGATCTAACAAAACACGCCTGGGCATATCGTCAGCTTTCCCTCGTGCTTCGCCGCCCGGCCGGTCGAGAAGCATACCCTGGAGACATTTTTTATCTGCACAGCCGGCTTTTGGAAAGAGCCGTAAAACTTAACAAAAAGCACAAAGGCGGATCAATCACGGCGCTGCCGATTATCGAAACCCAAGCAAACGATATCTCAGCCTACATTCCCACAAATGTCATTTCAATAACCGATGGGCAGATATATCTTGAACCCGATCTTTTCTATAGCGGTATACGACCCGCAGTTAATGTGGGGCGATCGGTTTCAAGAGTTGGAGGAGCTGCCCAAACCAGTGCTATCAAATCTGTTTCGGGAAAACTAAGGCTGGAACTGGCCCAATATCGGGAACTTGCTGTTTTTGCGCAGTTTGGCAGCGAGCTCGATGCTACTACCATGGCGCTTTTAGAAAGAGGGAAAAGAACTACTGAAATTCTAAAGCAACTACAATATCAGCCGCTCAAAGAATCTTTACAAATCTTAAGCATCTGGTCGGTTACAAACGGATTTTTAGACGATATTCCGGTTGAGTCTACTCAAAGATTTGAGAAGGAATATCATGAGTTTGTCAGCTCAAGAAATCCAAAGCTGCTTGAAACGCTTGAAACCGGCGAAAAACCCAGCGAGCCAACCGTAACGCAAATGGAAAAAATAACCCGCGAATTTAAAAAAATTTTTAGTTTCTGAAATTTATGGCTAATACTTTAAGATTAAAAAGAAGAATAAAAACCGCGCAAAATGTTTCTAAAACTACCCGTGCTATGCAAATGATCGCCGCCTCAAAACTAAAAAGAGCGCAAGCTGCTGCACTTTCGTCTCGGCCTTATGTTGAAAAATTAACTCTTCTTTCCAATAATCTAACCGCTAAAATCGATAAAGACTCTCTCCATCCCTATATGAAGCCTGGGAAATCCGATAAGGAACTCTTAATCATTATTTCTCCGGATAAAGGACTTTGTGGAGGACTCGTCACAAATCTCATCAAAGAGTACTTAACCCTTAAAACTAAAGATTTGATACTATTAACAATTGGTAAAAAAGCCCAAAGCTATGTATTGCATACTCGCCAAGAAATTATCGCCTCATTTCCCTTTGGCACTACCCTTCCTTCTTTTGACGTTGTATACCCGATTATAAAAATCATCAACGACCATTTTTTAGAAGCCGGGGTCGGTTCGGTTAAAATTCTTACCTCTCACTTCACCAGCATCTTTAGCCAAAAGCCAGTTATAACGACGCTTCTTCCAATCACCCTTCCGCCTGAGACAGAAAAGTCATCCAACGTCTTACTTTTCGAACCAAACATCGCAGAGATTCTTCCCGACCTTCTCAAACACTACCTTGAAATGACTTTATATCAGTATCTTTTGGAAGGTTATCTTTCCGAACAAGCCGCCCGGATGTTTGCCATGCAAAACGCAACCGATAATGCAAAAGATATGATCGAGGAACTGACTCTTGAGTATAATAAAGCCAGACAAGAAAAAATTACCAGCGAAATTTTAGATATTAGCAGTGTTTCTTTTTTTGCCTATGCCCAAGAGTAAACAAAGTTTGTCTGCGAATAAAATGTTAAACAATAAAGAAGGAATTATTATTCGGGTGGCGGGCCCTGTTGTTGATGTTCGGTTTGCCAAAGATACGCCAATTATTCATGAAGCGTTGACTGTTTTACTGCCAAACAAGGCAGTATTAACTCTTGAAGTAGCCTTCTCAACCGGCGACAAGGAGGTTAGAACTTTGGCTCTTGGACCAACAGACGGGCTATCAAGAGGGATGGCGGTGAAACGAACAAGTTCTCCAATCAAAGTGCCAGTTGGCACAAAAACCCTAGGCCGCATCTTTAATGTCCTAGGTAAACCCATTGATAATATCCCATTCAACTTTTCCGACAAAAAACTTGAACTTGACTCAATACATAAAAATCCTCCTTCTTTGGCTGAGCAGGAAACAAAACCTCAAATTCTAGAAACCGGCATTAAAGTCATTGATCTTATTGCTCCGTTTACAAGAGGCGGAAAAACCGCCATTTTTGGCGGTGCAGGCGTAGGTAAAACTGTTATTGTAAAAGAGCTTATCCGAAACATTGCCATGGAGCACAAAGGTCATTCCGTCTTTGCCGGGGTTGGCGAGCGAACAAGGGAAGGAAACGATCTTTGGCTTGAAATGAAAGAAGCAAAGGTTTTGGATAAAACCGTAATGGTTTTTGGACAAATGAACGAACCTCCTGCCAATAGACTGCGAGTAGCATTAACCGCCCTAACCATGGCTGAGTACTTTAGGGATCAAAAGGAGGATGTTTTGTTATTTATTGATAATGTATTCCGCTTTGCCCAAGCCGGAAGCGAGGTCTCGGCACTTTTAGGCAGAATGCCTTCAGCCGTTGGTTATCAACCAACACTTGCCAATGAAATCGGCGAACTGCAGGAACGGATAACTTCAACCAAACAGGGCTCTATAACCTCGGTGCAAGCGGTTTATGTGCCGGCTGACGACTATACCGATCCTGCTCCTGCCACAATCTTCTCTCATCTTGATGCAACCGTAACCCTTGAACGCTCAATTGCCGAGCAGGGAATCTACCCGGCCGTTGATCCCCTCACCTCAACCTCGCGTATCCTTGATCCTCATATAGTAGGACAAGAGCATTACGAGGTGACCCGCGCTGTACAAAAAGTTCTACAGCGATACAAAGATTTACAGGATATTATCGCTATTTTAGGCATTGATGAACTGTCCGATGAAGACAAGCTAATCGTTGCAAGAGCCCGAAAAATTCAGCGATTTTTAAGCCAGCCAATGTTTGTCGCCGAAACTTTTACCGGACAAAGCGGTAAATATGTCAAAGTCAAAGACTCGGTAAAAGGATTTAAGGAAATACTCGAGGGAAAACACGACGGGCTCCCCGAACAAGCATTCTATATGGTGGGGACTATTGAGGAAGCGCAAGAAAAAGGCAAAAAGAAATGATTCTTGAAATTGTAACGCCGGAAAAAATTGTTTTAAGCGAAGAGATAGACCAACTTACTGCTCCAACCACAACTGGCGAAATCACAGTTTTACCAAAGCACGTTGGGCTTCTTGCCAAAATTATATCAGGAGAATTAACTATAAAAAAGGGCGCAAAGACCGAATTTTTTGCCATTACCGGCGGGTTTTTGGAGGTAGAAAAAGATAAAATCACCATCCTTGCCGACTATGCGGTGCGAAGTGAGGAAATTGAAGTTGCAAAAGCTATCGAAGCGCAAAAGCAGGCAGAAAAACTTATGAAAGACGCAAAAGAAAAAGCAAGCGAAAAAGACTTTGCGCTGGCTGAAAGCGAGCTTCGTCGAGCGATTCTTGAGCTCAAAGTTGCCCACCGGCGAAAGCCAAAAACACACGTATGAGCTTAACCTTTTACGATAATGCACGTTCTTACGAAAAAAACTTTGAGAAAGGACCACCGCTTGCTTCTCAAAATATAACCCCGCCAAAACGAACTATCAAAAAAACGTCTAAATTCTTAGGTTTTGATATAAATCTTCCTTTTGGAATCCCTGCCGGACCGCTTTTGAACGCGAAATTTGTAAAATCTGCCTTTGAATGGGGATTTGATGTTATCCACTACAAAACCCAGCGAAGCGGTGTTTTTTCCTGTAACCCTTTCCCCAATGTGCTCTTTGTTGAGGTAAACGGAAATCTAACGCTTGAAAAAGCGAATAAACCATTGCTTGGACAACTTAAGACAAAAA